>JBAXXO010000296.1:0-3979 GCA_037127855.1 Alphaproteobacteria bacterium | reverse complement strand
CCTGTGACCGCCGTGCGGGAAGCGTCGTCGATGCAGACATGGACATATTCCCAACCCACGCCCCGGCTGTTGCTCTGGCCGGTTCTGTCACCCGTGATGCGGTGGCCAACCCGTTCAAATCGCCCAAGCTTCTTGATGTCGAGATGGATCAGCCCGCCCGGCTCCTTGTCATCATAGCGCCGGGCAGGCTCTGGCGGGACGAGGTCTCGCAGCGTTGAAAGCCCGGCCCGTCTCAGCACCCGGCTGACCGTGGCGGGCGAAACGCCAGTCAGTTCTGCGATGTGCCGCCCGCAGAGGCGCTGGCGGCGGTGCGTGATGATGCGCTCCGCCAGTGCCTCTGCGGTCTGGGTCGGGAACCGTTTTGGCCGCGACGAACGGTCCTGCATACCGTCGCGCCCGTCAGCCCTGAATCGCTCTGTCCAGCGGCTCAAGATCTTGACCGATACGCCGAAGACCCGGGCCGCCTGGGCCTTGGACAGCTGACCGCAGATCACCGCCAAGGCCATTTCCTCTCGACGAACAGGCGTCAAACGCGCATTCTGGTGCATGTTCATTCGGGGCGCTCCTGAATACTGGCTGTGTGATAACTCCAGTCTCCTTGATCCTCCCCGAATGGACAACCTGATGAAAGCTCACACCTAGAGCGGGTTGTACTGAAGCTTTTTCAGATTGAACGCAACTCGTTCCAGCTGCGCGGCTAGTCAATTGCGGCGGGCGAACCCGTGCCCATCATGATCGCCGGATCTGAACAAGAACCTTTCATTCTGGTCAATTACCCGCTTCTGAACTGTGGTCCAATCGTGCTGCGCGTCCGGTCGCGCGTCTGAAGGGCACGCAAAGCGCCCTATAAAGTCGGTCGCAGTCACCCTGTGCCAAGGCAATCGCCTTGACGTGCATCATCTCCTCCATCTTGGACGCCACCGCAGGTTGATCGCGTAAGATGCTGTCTTCACGCAGCGCGGGTAGGTTGCGCTTGTGGAAATAGACATCCGTATGGCGAAGGGTTGTTCCATCCGTCACTGGCACCGCCCCCCTTCCACGCTCACGCCGCAAATTGAAACTGTCCCAGGTCTTGACGGCGTAGTGGTTGTATTGCGCCAAGGCATGTGCCCCGGGCCGCAGGTCAGCATTGCGCAATTGCTGCCACAGCGGAACGCCTTGCGCAGGTTGGTACCGCATTCCATCACCGCCCATGATCTGCAGATCGGTCGCGTTGCCTCTGAACCCGACCAGCGAATGGTTGTGGATACCCCGAAACCGCCCTGGTGCCCGCGTTAATGATTTCATCGCACGGTTCGCTGTGTGCCCGGGTTCCAATGCCCAACCAAAGCGCGGCACAATGGGTCCGGGACGCCAGTTCACCTCTGGTGCGCCCGTGAAGCAAAGGGCATGCAAAGAGATGATGTCAGCATCGCCAGCGCGCGCCGTCAGATCGGCCACGCCATGCGCGCCGATATGCACGTTCAGAAACTCGTCTGCATCCAGCACGGTCAGCCATTCTGTGTCGTCAATCCCCAGCTTTGCCCGCATTGCGCTATAGCCTGCATGCTGCGGTATCGCGCCCGGTGCCACGACATGCGCGACATGCGCGATAAAGCCCGCCGCGGCAAGCGCCGCAAGCAGCCGATCTGACCCATCGCGGCAATCGTTCGAAGCAATGCAGATCCTGTCAAAACCCACCACAAGATGATGTGCCACCCACTCCAATATGTAGGGCCCCTCATCCTTCATGCCGCAAATCAACGTGTGTTTCGCCCGCGCCATAGTCGACCTTTCCGTGCCCTGCTTTTGCTTAGGCCAAAGCGTGCTATCGCGCCAGCTTTCCCATCTTGCCATCAGACCCCGCACAGGCTTTGCTTGCATCCATCAAGTCCGCCATCGTCCTGATGACAAGAAAGCCTGCCATGCGTGACCGCCGCTTCGACATCTTGTTCCAGCCCTTGCAAATCGGCCCGAAACTGGCCAAGAACCGATTTTATCAGGTGCCGCATTGCAACGGTGGCGGCTACCGGGATCCTTCGGCAGTGGTCGAGATGCGCAGAACAAAGGCCGAGGGTGGTTGGGGCGTCATCTTCACCGAACAGACCGAAATTCACCCGTCCTCGGAAATCACCCCCTTCATCGAACAGCATCTGTGGGATGACCGCGACCTGCCGGCGCTCGCCCGCATGGCCGAGGCGATGAAATCCCATGGCGCGCTGGCAGGTATTCAACTGGCCTATTCCGGTATCAACGGCCCCAACCTCTATTCCCGTGAAGTCCCCTTGGCGGTGTCCGGTGGTCCAATCCTGACGTTTACGTCCGATCCGGTTCAGGCGCGTTCCCTTGACAAATCCGACATCCTTGACCTGCGCCGTTGGTTCCGCAACGCAGTTCGCCGCAGCCAACAAGCGGGATTTGACCTGATCTGCCTCTATGGCGCGCATGGCTTTGGCATATTTCAACATTTCCTCTCCCGTGCCACAAACCAGCGCAGCGACGAATACGGCGGCAGCCTCGCAAACCGCGCACGTTTTGTCCGCGAAGTCGTTGAAGATGCCCGAGAGGAAACCAAGGGCGAGTTGGCTATTTCCCTGCGGCTTTCGCTGCATGAGGCAGGAAAACTTGGTTTTTCCAACGCGGAACTTCGGGATTTCATTGCGATGCACAGCGAACTGCCTGATATTTGGGACCTTGCGCATGGCACTTGGGAACAATGCTCTGCCACCTCTCGTTTCAAGCCCGAAGCGTCGCAAGAAAATCTGATCCGAGGCATCAAGGCATTGACGTCCAAACCCGTGGTCGGCGTTGGTCGCTTCACCTCGCCGGATGAAATGGTTCGCCAGATCCGCAGCGGAACACTCGATTTCATCGGTGCCGCAAGACCTTCGATCGCGGATCCTTTCTTGCCCCTCAAGATCGACCAAGGCCGCAGTGAAGATATTCGCGAATGCATCGGCTGCAACATCTGCGTCGCGGGTGACATGACCCACGGGATCTCGCGCTGCACACAGAATACCGCCTTCATGGAAGAGTGGCGCAAAGGCTGGCATCCAGAACGTTCCCGCCCCAAGGGCCGTTCTGATGCAGTCCTCATCGTTGGTGGCGGTCCGGCCGGGCTGGAGGCCGCGCTGGCCCTTGGCAAGCGCGGCTATCAGGTCACTCTTGCCGAGGCCACCAAGACCTTGGGTGGACGCGTCGCGTCAGAACGCCGCTTGCCAGGATTGTCCGCCTGGGGCCGCGTGGCCGATTACCGCACGGGCCAGTTGGCACCCATGCCCAATGTCCGAACCTATCTGGAAAGTCCACTGAATGCAGACGATGTTCTTGCCATGGGTGCCGAACACATTGCCATCGCCACAGGCGCGCACTGGCGTCGTGATGCCGTGGCGCGCCTGCACCTCGCCCCCATCCAAACCGACCCCGCGATGCCGATCTACACGCCTGACGACCTGATGGCGGGCGGCGGGCCAATGAGTGGCCATGTCGTCGTTTACGATGATGACCATTTTTACATGGCCTCTGTGCTCGCCGAGTTTCTGGTTGCGCGCGGTTGCCGTGTCAGTTTCGTCACTCCTGCAACGAAGGTTGCAGAATGGACAGAAAACACCTTGGAACAGACCCAGATTCAGCGCCGATTGTTGGAAATTGATGTGTCGCTTCACCTGTCAAAAGCGACCCAGACCATTCATGAAAACGCTGTTACGCTGGGATGCACGTATACCGGGCGCGAAGTCGATCTGCCCTGCAACGCCGTCCTCATGGTCACCAGCCGCCTGCCCAACAACGGCCTGCATCAGAGCCTGATGGACCGCCGATCCGAGTGGCAAGCCAAAGGCGTAAACAGCGTCAAACTGATCGGTGACGCTGCCGCCCCCGGTCCCATCGCTTGGGCGACCTATGCCGGTCGTCGATACGCCGAAGAGCTTGATCAGCCCGATATCGGCGACGCCCTTACCTTTCGCCGGGAACTCGCCGAACTCGCCCCCCAATATGTCTT
>JBAXXO010000295.1:0-3987 GCA_037127855.1 Alphaproteobacteria bacterium | reverse complement strand
TCCCCAGCCAATCCCCCCACCTGCCCTTTACCCCGCAGGATATCGCCGCATCGGCCATCGGCGCGGCCGAGGCCGGGGCGGCCATCCTGCATCTGCACGCCCGCCACCCGCAAACCGGCCGCCCCTCCTCGGACCCTGCCCATTGGGCCGCCTTCCTGCCCATCATCGCGGCAGCGACGCCCGCCGTCATCAACATGACCACCGGCGGCTCGGCCATCATGACCCTTGACCAGCGCCTCGCCGCCCCCAAGACCTTTGCGCCCGAGATGTGCAGCCTGAACATGGGCAGCATGAACTTTGCCCTCTATCCCATGCTGGCCCGCATCAAGACCTTTCGCTTTGACTGGGAACAGGCCTTTCTCGAAAACTCCGACGACGTCGTGTTCAAAAACACCCCCCGCGACATCGCCCATGTCCTGACCCAGATGGGCCAGCAGCGTGGCGCAAGGTTCGAGTTTGAATGCTATGACATCGGCCACCTGACCATGTTGAAACACTTTGTCGACCGTGGGTTGATCAACGCCCCGATCTTCCTCCAGTTCGTATTCGGCGTCCTCGGCGGCATGGCCCCCGAGCCCGAGACGCTGACCCTGCTGAAACGCACTGCCGACCGCATGTTCGGCGACAGCTACCAGTTCTCGGTCCTCGCCGCAGGCCGCGCCCAGATCGCCGTGGCCACCATGTCCGCCGCGATGGGCGGTCATGTGCGGGTGGGGCTGGAGGACAACCTCTACATCGCCAAGGGTCAGTTGGCGGAAAGCAACGCCCAGCAAGTCACCCTGATCCGCGAGATCGCGGAACGCCTTGGCCGCGAGGTTGCGACCCCGAATGAGACGCGGGAAATCCTCCACCTCAAAGGCCGCGACAAGGTGGCGTTTTGAACCCGGTCAATCCTGGCTGCCCCGCCGCCCGCTTTGGGATCGCCCTGCCCAAGCCGGTCATGCGGGCCACAGGTCAAGGCCATTTTCAACGGCCCGTGCGCCGCTTGGTGGTCATGACCCAAGCCGCCCATATCAAACCCGCCACACCGGCAGACATCCCGGTCCTGCGCCAGATGCTGCAGGCCTTGTCCGACCACGATGGCGGCACCTATGCCGTGGGCTCCGAGCATGCCTTGCAGGACGCGTTGACCAAAGGTCTGATCCACGCCCTGATCCACCCGCAGGGCATGGTCATCTACTACCCCGATTTCTCCACCCATCGCGGCCAAGCCGGCTTGTACATCCAAGACCTCTACGTCGGCCCGTCGGCCCGCGGCTCCGGCCTCGCCCGCGCCCTGGTCGCAGCCACAATGCGGCATCAGCACTGGGACGCCCGCTATATCTGCCTCGGCGTCTCGGCCAGCAATGCCCAAGCCACCCGCTTTTATGCCAAATGCGGCTTTACCTTCCGGGGATATGACATGATGATCCTTGACAACCCCGCGCTCGAAAGCCTCAGATGATCGCCCTGCACGCGCCTGTCCAACGCCGCCACAACCCGCAATTCTTTCTTTCCTCCGGCACACTGCGCCCCTGCCCGGAACACCCCACCCGCATCGACGCCCTTGTCAGCGGCCTTGCGAAACTGGGCATCACACCGCAGCCGCCATCAGACCACGGCATGGATGCCATCGCCGCCATCCACCCTGACCGCTACCTGACCTTTCTGCGCCACATCCACGACCGCTGGACCCGTATCGAAGGCGCGTCGGCTGAGGTGATCCCCAACATCCACCCGATCAGCCGTACGGACGGCTACCCGCTCTCTGCCGTGGGTCAGGCCGGGTTCCATATGTCGGACACGTCCGCCCCCATCGGCCCCGATACGTGGGTTGCCGCCTATGCCTCAGCCCAATGCGCCATTCATGCCGCTGAACTGCTGCTGCAGGGCCAAACCGTCTACGCCCTCTGCCGCCCCCCGGGCCACCATGCCTTTGCCGAACTGGCGGGCGGCTTTTGTTATCTCAACAACACCGCCATCGCAGCCCAGCAACTGACCCTTAAAGGCCGCAAGGTGGCCATCCTCGATATCGATCTGCACCATGGCAACGGCACACAGGGCATCTTCTATGACCGCCCCGATGTGCTGACAGTGTCGCTGCACGTCCATCCCGAACGCTTTTACCCGTTCTTCTGGGGCTATCCGCAGGAAACCGGCCAGGGCCCCGGCGAAAACACCAACCTCAACCTCGCGATGGCGCGCGGCACCGGCGATCACGGCTTTCAAACCGAACTGGCGCGCGCCCTGCACGCCCTGACCGATTGGGGGGCTGACACGCTGGTCCTCGCCCTCGGGCTTGACGCCTATGTCGGTGATCCCTTTGCCGGGCTGGCCGTCACGACCCAAGGCTTCGCGCAGATCGGCCAGATGATCCGCAGCGCAAACCTGCCGACCCTGATCGTGCAAGAGGGCGGTTATCTGTGCCCCGAACTTGGCGACAACCTCGCCGCAGTTCTGCAAGCCTCGACCTGACCTTTCATTTTGGCCAAAATATTCCCGCCGGAGGCTCCGCCCTCTCCCCCGAAAGCCCCTCATGACCGTCAAACCCCCCAACACCCTGATCGGCATCGGCCTGATGCTGATGGCCATGGCGATTCTGCCGGGTATTGATGTCATCGCCAAACACATGGGCCAGAACGGCACGCCTGTCCTGCAAATCGTCTGGGCCAGGCTGACCTTCGGTGCGGTGCTGACTTTGCCGCTTGCCTTGCGCCAGACCGGCCTTGCCAAGTTGCTGCCTGACCGCCCCTTTGTCCACGGGCTTCGGGCGATGCTTCTGATTACCGCTACATTCCTGTTCTTCTGGTCGCTGAAATTCCTGCCCATCGCCGACGCGCTGGCCATCTTCTTCGTGCAACCGCTTGTCGTCACCGCCCTGTCGCCGCTGATCAATGGCGAGCATGTCGGGCCGCGCCGCTGGGCCGCCGTGGCGGTGGGCTTTGTCGGCACTCTGATCATCATCCGCCCGGGATTTGGCGCGCTGAACCCCGGTGCGCTGCTGGCCTTGGGTTCCGGCATCAGTCTGGCGCTGTACTTCCTCGTCACACGCCGGATCGCGGGCGCGCAAAAGGCCATCGTCACCACCTTTCACACCAACCTGCTGGGCGGGGCGATCACCTCCGCCCTCGTGCCGCTGGTCTGGGTCACGCCCAGCCCCAACGACTGGGCGCTTTTCGTTTCGCTGGCCGCCATCGCCAACTTGGGGCATTACTTCATCGTCCGCGCCTACGACCATGCCGAGGCCTCTCTGCTGGCCCCGCTGGCCTATACCGAGATGGTCACATCGACCCTGATGGGCCTGATCTTCTTCGGCGACTTCCCCGACGCATGGACCTTTTTCGGCGTCGCCATCCTGATCATCTGCGCCATCTACATCTCGGTGCGCGAACAGGCGCAGGCCAGCCAGATCGGGTGACACTCGACCTGGTGCGGATCAAGGGTTCGTAAAGGCAGGCAAGGCACTGGCAAAACGGCATGCTCCGCGGCTTGCCGGTCGGCACAAGTCTGGCCGTGGCCACCCGACATCAAGGGGGATGACATGACCGATCTGACCGGCAAATCGACGATGATCACCGGCAACCGTCAGGGCGTAGGTGTCCGACCGGCCGATGCTCTCGCCCGGCTCGGCGCAGAATTGAAATCCGGCAAGGACGAAAGATCCACCCATAGCCCCAAATCACATTTCCAAAATGTCCAACCCTGAACTCCCATGCTAAAGCGTGTCTGGTTTTCATGGCAACATGCCAATCGAAAAACGCGTTCGCGCCTTGGCGCAAGGCCGCGAATTTCGAGTCCATGGCAACCAGACACGCTATAGCCTTACGCGAACCAGGCCCCGCCCGTTGGGTATGGGTGCCAACCCACCACGCCGAACCCCTCCGGCCCAAACCAGGACCCCCCCATGCAACCCGAACTCACCGCCCTCGCCCTTTCCGGCATCATCCACGCCGCCCATTTCTGTCTCTACGCCGGCTATGCCAATCTCGAACTGACCCCCACCTACAC
>JBAXXO010000294.1:0-4033 GCA_037127855.1 Alphaproteobacteria bacterium | reverse complement strand
CTGGATGAGGGCATGTCGGCCAGTGCGGCGGGTCGCCGGCTGCGCATCTCGCGCGCAACGTCGGTTCGCTGGGCCGCCACATGGCGAGGTGAAGGGCGCGCGGAGGCGCTGCCGATGGGTTGGGGACAGGCGCTGTGAGACGCTGGAGGCCCGCGCGGCCGAAATCCTCGGCTGGCTTGAAGAGAGCCCGATCTGGTCTTGCGCAAGATCGTGTCGCGGCTGGCCGATGCAGGCTATGCATCAACTTGGTCGGGAAAAACTCTACGGGTTCGGTCCGGCCTCGCACTAGGCCGCAAGATCTGCCATCTGGGCAGGCAAGAAACGCCGAACGCGCAGCCCTGTCCGGCGGTCCGACGATCCCGACAATCCTTCGGCATTGTCGCGGGGAACCCGTTCGTCGGGCAAACCGTCCACTGGACGCTTTCCCGATCCTCCGAACCGAGGGGTCTGACGACCCATCCCGCAGGTCTGCGTCGCGTGCGTCCGGTCAACCCCCGCCAGCACCAGCGCCAAGTCCAGCATCCGCCGGGCAGCCTTCGCGTCCTGGCTCTTTCCCGCCGCCTTGCGCAAATCCGCAGCCGTCAACTCCAGACGCGTGATCTCGCTTCCCGACAGCGCAGCCTGCCATGATTGACAGCCATGGGGTCACAGAAAGACGCGCTTGGGACTCCCCAGAGTCATGTCAAACGACCGTTGGTATGACGCGTCCGTTCACGAACATGAGCGGTAAGCCTCGACGAGGGGGCGCAGGGCAACGCGCGCCTTCAGTTTGGCGGCCAACAGGTAGATGCCGCCGATCTTGCGGTGCAAGAACAGCGTGGCGGGGGGCGGGACTTGGGTCAATTCGCGCTCTTGGCCCATCGCCAGCCCCATGTCGCGCAGGGTCTCGATCAGACCGGCATTGCCAAAATCGAACGGGGTGGCTTGGCGCAGGGGTGCCATGGCGGTGTCGAACATGCGTTGGATCAGATCTTGCAGATGCGGGGCCGTGCTGTCGCTGAAATAGCCGATCTGTCGCATCGCGGCGCGGGTTTGGGCGGCAGTGCCATCAAGCGCCGCATTCAGCAGACTGCGGAAATCCTGCACAAGGTCAGGCCGGATGGCCATCACCGCCCCAAAGTCCAGCAGAACGACATGGCCGGTGGCCGGGTCAAAACGATAGTTGGCAAGATTGGGGTCCGTCTGCATCAGCCCAAAGCGGAACAGTTCGCACAGAACGAGGTCGATCAGATCGCGCGCCACCTGATCACGCAGCGCTTGCGGAGCCTCGGCCACGGCCTCGATCGGTTGGCTTTCGATATAGGACATAGCCAGAACCCGGGGGGTGGACAGATCGGGGTACAACTGAGGCAGGCGGAATCTGTCGGACCCGGCCAGCAAGTTCCGAAAGGCGGTCAGGTGGCGGGCCTCGGCCTGATAATCGGCCTCAAGATGCAGTTGCGCCTTGGCTTCTTGCAGAATGGGGGCAAGGTCCATTCCGCGCGGCATCAGGCCGGGCAAGCGCAGCATCGCGGCAAGGTTGTCGATGTCGCTGTCGATGCTGGCGCGGATGCCGGGGTATTGGACCTTGATCGCCATATCGCGGTTGTCCATCACCGCCCGGTGCACCTGACCGATCGAGGCGGCGGCAAAAGGGCGCAGGTCGAACCGCTTGAAGCGGCCATACCAGCCCGCACCCCATTCGGCATTCAATGCGGCCTGCAACTGCTTGGGCGGCATGTGTGGCGCGTCGGCGCGCAAGGCGGCAAGGGTTGCGGTCATTTCGGGGGGCAGAACCAGCCCCTCATCCATGGACAGCATCTGCCCCAGTTTCATCGCCGCCCCGCGCATCTGACCCAGATCGCGGGTCAGGCGCGCGGCGGTTGCAGGGGTAAGGAACATGCCGGGCAGGCTGGGCCGTTCCCCCTGTGCCATCTGGCGCAAACCACTGGCCACCATGCCGCCAAGGATGCCGCCGGTCATGCTGCCCATACGCAGCATCCGTCCCATCCTGCCGCCCGGCACCGGATATGCGCCGTCCTGATCCTTGCCTGCCATATGACCCCCGGATGCACTTGCACCGGGTAGATAAGCCGCCTGCGGCAGATGACCAGCCTTGCGGCCGTTCAGCGCCACCAGACACCCTGCGCCAACAACGCGCGCCACTGCAGGTCCGCCGCAGACAAGGCGGCAGCGGCTTTGGCATCATGAGCCGCCCGCACTGCGGGACCGGGGGTGATCAGGGCGTGCAGGGCGTCAAGATCGGTCAGCACGCCAATCTCGGCTTGCAGCGCCGCGAGCTTTGCAAAAAACGGTCCGACATCGCGCCGGGGCCATAGCGGCGCGAAAAAGTCACAAAGATAGCGCAGCGTTTTCAGAACTTTGCGCAGGTCGTGCCGCCGTTCGGGGGCAAGGGTCAAAATGTCCTCGCCATGGGCGACACAGGTGCCCCACGCCACTTCCAGCGCCAGTTCGGCCAGCATCGTGACCGGGCTGCTGCCCCAGTTCGCGGCGAGGTGTCCGGAACGTTGCCAGTCTTTTGCATCAAGCTGATGCCGAACGCGCCGGGCGAATTGCGCTGCCTTGCAGTCGTCCATCGCAACCCGCACCGCCACCCGCTTTGCCATAATCGCGCCGGGATCATCCAAAACCAACGCGGCAATTTCGGCGTCGCGCAGGGTGCCGATCGTGCAGAACATCATCTTGGCCTCGGTCCTGACACCGGCCAGACCGGACTTGCCCAAGATCGGGCGAAAGCCGTCCATGACCGACCGCAGCCGGCGCAGGGCAACACGGGTCTTGTGGCTGCCCTCGGGGTCGTCGGTCTGCATCAGTAAAGGCAAGGCACGCACGAATTCCAGCGCGCATTGTTGAACCAGACAGGCCAGCGCCTGACCCCCCGTCATGTCGCGCGACAGACCCGCACCGCGTTTGGTCAGTGCCGTCACCGCGGGCCTGCTGACGTCGTGACACGACCGCACTGTAGATCACGTCTGTCGGCTCGCATTGCAGTGGCCACGCTGATCCGTACAAAATCCATCGCCTAGACCACCTTGACCGGCCGAAATTCGGCATAAAGCCGCGCAATCGCCGCCGAGGCCAGACGCGCCGTCGCAGTGTCGGACCGGCTGGTCAGCATGATCGGCACGCTAGCCCCCAAGGCCACACCGGCAGCCTCGGCACCGCCGATATGGATCAACTGCTTGGCGATCATGTTACCGCTTTCCAGATTGGGCGCGACAAGCACATCGGCCCGCCCCGCCACATCCGATGTGATGCCCTTGGCCAAGGCGGCCGCGACAGAGACGGCGTTGTCATAGGCCAGCGGTCCGTCCACCAGCCCGCCATTGATCTGGCCCCGGTCATGCATCTTGCAGATCGCGGCAGCCAGCAACGTCGATGGCAGGCTGCCTGTCACGGTTTCCACTGCTGACAACAAGGCGACGCGCGGCAGATCGACGCCCAGCGACCGGCACAGATCGATGGCGTTCTGCACGATGTCGCGCAGGGCGGACAAGTCGGGGGCGATGTTGATCGCGCCGTCGGTGATATACAGCAGACGTGTTTCCCCGGGCACATCCAGCACATAGACATGGCTCAACCGCCGCTCGGTCCGCAGGCCAAGGTTGGGGTCCAGCACGGCGGTCAGCAATTCATCCGTATGCAGTTTGCCCTTCATCAGCGCTGCCACCCGGCCCTGTCGGACCAGCGCCACGGCCCGATCCGCTGCGGCATGGCTGTGCGGGGCATCCACAATCTCGACCCCGTCAAGTGCTGCGTTCAGGCCCATTGCCGTGGCCTCGATCCGCGCGCGCGGGCCGACCAGCAACGGCGTGATGATGCCCGCATCGCGGGCCTGCAACGCCCCCAGCAGGCTGGCCGCATCACAAGGATGCACCACGGCGGTGGTCATCGGTGGCAATCGGCCCGCCTTCTGGATCAATCGCTGCAGTCGGACGCCGGTCGGGTTCACTTGCAGCGGTGGCAAAGGCGGCGCCGGGCTGCTGATCTTGTCGCGCGGGGCCGGCTCTTCAGCCGCGCCGGTGATGCCCGC
>JBAXXO010000293.1:0-4042 GCA_037127855.1 Alphaproteobacteria bacterium | reverse complement strand
TTTCGCCGCCCGCCCGAACAGGTCATGCGGCTGGCCCGGATGGGCAGCGCCCATCCGACGCGCCTGTCGTTCCTGCGCGCGGTTCTGCGTCGGCTAGTCGCAGAGAAGTGGCGATTTGATCGCCCCGTCTGGGATATGGACGCGAAAGGTGTGGGCCGGGCGGTCTATCGGGCAATCGGTCCCGAGCGCACATATAGCCTCGTCGCCTTTGGCCACGATCTGCCTGATCACATGCGTTCCGACCGGGTGATCGCGACTGCCTGGGACGCCACGTTTGCGCTGTTCGATGGCACGCCCGATGCGGACGATCTCGATCGGCTGGCGGCGAATGTTCCGCTGCAAGAGGCCGGGCGCGTTTCAGACAAGGAACTTACGCTCAGCCGGGCAAATCGGTCAGTGCGGCTGTTTCACTATGTCGTGGCGCGGTTGGCAGAAGGATTGCAGCCCGACCCTGCGGAACTGGATGCCGTGGGCTATCTGATGCGCACGACGGCGGTTTATGGGTCTGGCAAGTTCGGTCTGGCGGATCGCTCACGGATTGCAGACCGGCCGGAGCTGAGTGGCCCGTTCCGGGCAGAAATGCTGTCGGTCTGGCTGATCCGTGCCTTTACCGTCGATCTGGTGGAGCACCTGGCAGCAGCACAGGGCGGCGACAAGGCGGTGAGGCTTGACCCTGTCTTGCGTCGCGGGCTGGGCGTCGGAAATGCCACGGGGCTTGGCATGGCTCCCTTTCTGGTGCGCCATCCGATCCTGCTGAACAACTGGATGCGGGCCCGCGAGGAAGCCCTCGCGCGCGTTCGTGCGAGACCGTCCGCGGATCCGACATCGGTCGCCGGGCTGCATGCCGCACTCTCTCAAGCTCAGACGAATGCCGCGACCTGGCGGTCTGACCATCCGCTGCAACAGGCGAAACTTGCTGATCTGCGGCGCGATCTGACCCTTATCTCAGCGAGGATTGCAGATTTTCCGCAAGGGCATCAACCCTGGAACCGCCTTTGGCTTTGGGCTGAAAGCAACTTGTCGCTGGAGGGTCAAGAGGCCATGCTGGCCATGATGCTGGAACCCCACGACGATTTGATCGACGATCTGGCAGACCGGATGGGCGCGGATGAGGTTTCGGCCTTCGTGCTGGATGGTTCTGTCCCCATCGGCCAATTTGCTGCCGATCTTGCCCGGCGCTATGCTTGGGCGCTGGACTGCGATTATCGGGCACCCAAAGACATTGCCCGGTTCTGGTATGTCTCTGAAGAGAAACTAGAACCCCGCATCGGTGAGCGTTTTGCCGAAGACGGGGCCGGGCGCGAGCAGCCGCTCGGCATCGGCCGCATGGCGATGGATCTTGCCAAGGCGCTGGCCCCGTGGCGGCCGGAAGAGCCATTGGCCAGCTTCCTTCTGACCCATCCCGAACACCGGCAGATGGTGCGGCGCGTGCAGCAGTCGGCGCACCGCCCCTATGCCGAGATCGAGGACAACCTTCTTGCCGCCGACATGCTGCCCATCGACATACTGCGGTGCAAGCTTGCCTTCTTCGGGGCCAGCCACTTTGACCCGCGCTCTGACAAGTGGGTGCGTATCAGCCTTTACAAGGGCGAACCCTTTCCGGCCGACCTGAACCAGATGCACGGCGCCATGCCATGACCGATGGCGCCGAAGGGCACCGGGCGGGCGCAGACATGATCATTGAAGCGATCACACTATCGCGGAACGAGGCAGAAAGCCTTTGCATGAAGGCCGCACGCGGGGCCGGGTTTTCGTGGGGGCTTGCCGAAGAAGCAGGATTTGCCGCAGGCTGGTTGGCCGCCCGGGGTATCGACGGTACCGCGCCGCTCTTGAGGCTGCTCAAGCAACGATCGCGCCACCCCGCCGCAGCAGGCGCTCCACGTCTCACGCCCGGGTTCTGGCATTGCTCTGACAGCGCCACGCTCTGCCCGATTGCGACCGGGGCCGCCTTGCTGGACACCGCCTTGCTTGCCGACGGCCCGCTTCGCCGCGATATACGGCTTGACCCCGTCAGCATCCCGGTTCTGATCCTGCCTTTCCTGGCCCGCACGGCGCAAACCGGCGCCAACGCATTGACAGTCGACATGCAAGGCACAAGCTTCGTGTTCGCGCGTGACGGAACACTTGATCCGCTGCCTGCGTCCGGGTTCATCGGCCAGACCGCCCTTGCCATTACAATGCGCACGATACCGCATTTGGCTGTCGGGCGGGCCAGGCAACCCCTGCTGCCTTCGATTTCAAGGACGGTTCTGGATGGGCTAAATGCTTTCGCGTTGCAAACGACGGTCCCCGCCACAGATATCTCGCGACGCGGTGCTGGCAGCACGACACTCGATGATTGACGCCTCGCGCGGCTTTGGATCCCCAGTCAAACAGACGACCACGCTTTTTGCGCATAGCAGTGCCGCTGGACCGGTTTGTCGTGTGATGGCGCGGAGTTGGCGGGGTGCTGATCCCGCCGTCTCCCTTGCACCGCTAGATCCCGGCGGGGTTTTCAACATCCCGGTCCATCTCCTTGAGATCGGAGTAGCGATCGCCGATGCGATGATGCGGGCGGCCCCTTGTTGCAGCGCCCAAGGCAACAACCAGTTCGTCATGACCCGGAGCATCGGGCACGGCGAATTGAACCGTCAGGTAATGCGAACGCCGGCCGCTATCGTGCTTGTCCATCAACGGTATCTGGATCTGTGAGTTTGCCGGCCCGCGCGCATTGGTGAACCCCAGATAGGTCTTGGCCCCCACGGCCTCTCGGTAGAAATTGCCGAAACGCAAGGTGTGGATCAGCGCCGATCCGTGCTCCAACTCGCAGGCCGTGCCGCAAAGGGCCGCCTTGCCATAGGCTTCGATGGCGTCGCCTGATCCGGCCAACGCGATCAGACGGTCCGTCAACATCTTGCCAAGGACGGGGGCCATGCGGCGAATTTCGGGTTGCAGGTCCTCGACAAACCCGCGCCCGAGCCAGGGGTTCGTCACTACCGCAGCAACCCCGATCATTCTTAGGGTCGGGGAACAGGCGCGACCGCCGTCCGAGAGAATGTCCTCATCATAAGTGACGACTTTGCGGAGTTCGGGAAGCGACATCTGCATACCTTTCAGTTCGGGGGACAGGGAACGCTCACGCGGCGGACTGATCCCATGGTTTCATTTCCATGATAGATGCTGAAGGTGCCATTGCGGAAATCGGACGCAAACCGGGCCAGCATCTGGGCCTCCGCGTCATTCTCAAAGGGTGTGGTCGGCAGATCCAGCAGGGGAACGAGGCAGTATCCTGGCGGGATCTGCCCGGTCACCCGACCATGATAGTATATGGCGTGGCCGCCTGACAGTCGGTCGTCAAAGGCCGCATACACAAAGTCGATATCGGCCTTCAGGCCCTGCGCTGCCAACCCGGCCCTGAGGGTATCGAGCGACGGCAGAGGACCCGGTGCCAAGGGTAGTGAAAGCTGACCGCTCTTGTCTGATCGCAGAAGGATACCGTCTTCGCAGGCAAGAACCGCACCGATCCGGCTGCCCTTTGCCGCTGCCGCGGCATTGACGAGATCCTGCTCAAGCCCGATCGAAAAGTAATTGCCGCGGAAGTATCCCAGTGGCGGGCCGTCGTTTGTTGAAAAGTCCTCGATGCGGCCGATCAGGATCAGATGGTCACCCGCATCGACCAACCGGTGGCGCGCGCAGGCAAACTGCGCAAGCGCGCCCGCCAAAATGGGCATCTCTGCGTGCCCCGACGTCCAGTCGCATTGCTGAAACTTGTCGGCTGCGCGGGAGGCAAAGAGGCCAGAGATGGCCTTCTGGTCTTCCGCCAGCACGTTTACGGCGAAATGCGGTGCTTCTGCAAATACCTCGCAGGAATGCGCGGATTTGGCGAGGCAGACCAGAAGCAGCGGCGGATCAAGCGAGACCGAAGTGAAACTGTTTGCGGTAAAGCCGCGCGGCGTGCCGTCCGGCTGCCGCGTCGTGATCACAGTCACACCGGTGGCAAAGGTGCCGAAGGCATTGCGCAGAACCTTTGGGTCAATGTCAGCGGGTGGGACCACGTCGGCCA
>JBAXXO010000292.1:0-4045 GCA_037127855.1 Alphaproteobacteria bacterium | reverse complement strand
GCTGCACGTTCAGCGCCTGCGTCATCAGCCCCACAACCGAAGGCTGGCTGATCGTCTGGCCGCAATTGATCGGCAGCGGCATGTCCTCATAGGCGCGGTCTGCAAACAACCCGCGCACGAATACACCTCGGTCGATCCGCTCCATCGCGGTCAAGACGCGCGCATCCGTGACCCCGCGCGACCGCAGCGCAAACAAAAAGCGCATCTGCCGCTCGGCCGGCCCATCGACCTGTGGTCCATCCCGCGCAGGTGACCGGTCGTCGGTCATGTCAAAAGACGCTCCAGTTCGGACAGACTGTCATGCGCCGTCAGATCGGCCCGCAGCGGCGTGACCGCGATATAGCCCTCGACCGCGGCTGTTACATCCGTCCCCTGCAGGGTCGGCCGCCCCTGCTCGCCGCCCTTGATCCATAAAAATTGCCGCCCCGTCGGCGACAGATGCGGCTCCAGCGAAAAGGCGGTATAACGCCGAAAGCCCTGACTGGCGACTTTGATGCCCTTGACGTCGGCAGCGGCCACCGGCGGAAAGTTCACGTTGTAAAAGACTCGGTAATCCGCCTCATCCCAGAGGCCTTGATCCAGCAATTTGCGGATCAGCGCCACGCCATGCACCACCGCCCCCTCAAAGGGATCGGCCAGCGCGGCATTGCCACTGCCCATGAACTGGCTCAGAGCAATGGCCTTGATCCCCTGCAACGCCGCCTCCATCGCGCCACCGATCGTGCCCGAATACAGCACATTCTCGCCCGCATTGTTGCCCCGGTTGACCCCCGACAGCACCAGATCGGGCCGCTGCCCCTTCATCACGTGATAGATGCCCGCCAGCACGCAATCGGCAGGCGATCCTTCCGTGGCAAAGCGGCGTGGCGCCAGTTCCGAAATCAGCGTCGGATGGCTGTAGCTGATGCAGTGCCCGACGCCGGATTGTTCAAACGCGGGTGCCACGCCCCAAACCTCGCCCTGCGGTCCGGCAATCGCCTTTGCGATGCCCTCCAGCACGGCCAGCCCCGCCGCATTGATGCCATCGTCATTGGTGACCAAGATACGCATCGCTACCCCCTATTTCCCTGATAGACGACGGCCACGAAAGGGGCAAGCGCGCAGCGTCGGCACCGGCCGGCTGGCTCGCCGATGGCCAACAAAACGGGCACTTTCGCAGAAAAGCAGACAAACATGGCCCAGGACAACCCCGCGATTGCGCCCCTTCGCCGCCACAAACCAAGGCGACCCCGACACGCTCTGCCCCGTTGCCCCTTGTGGTCTGGCTTTTCCGCCCAACCCGCCCCTTCCGCCATACCGGACTTATCACATCAAACCCCTGGTTCACGTGCGAGAGTCTTCAGATATGATCCATATCAATATCTTAAGGCCGCTCCGACAGATGGAAGCCCGCTGCGCCACCGCCTGTTCCAATCATCAAGCCATTCAAGCCGCCCCCGACCTCGGCCCGGATCTTCCAAGGCGACCCTGGCCGATCCCTATTTCCCCCTCAAACGGCCTGTCTCCGGGCTGTATCGATACCCGGCTTGTCTCGGCGCATGCGACCGGATATGGCAATTACTTCAGACCTCGCCGCCCGGATCTGGCCCTGCCAGATCGATGCCCGGCATGACCACAAATGGGAAAAGTCAGGCCATGCAGACCGGCAGGCAACAGATGGCAAGCCCGACCGACGCCGACCGCTTTGCCCCACATCGTCTGTCTGTGGCCCCGATGATGGATTGGACCGACCGTCACTGCCGGTTCTTTCATCGCCAGATGACTCGTCACGCCATGCTTTACACCGAGATGGTTACCGCCCCTGCTGTGATCCACGGCCCCCGCGACCGCCTGCTGGCATACAGCGACGCTGAACACCCGGTTGCCCTGCAGCTCGGCGGGTCAGACCCCGACGAACTCGCCGCCGCCGTCCGCGCCGCGGTTCCTTTCGGGTATGATCAGATCAACCTGAATGTCGGTTGCCCGTCCGACCGCGTTCAATCCGGCTGTTTCGGGGCGATCTTGATGCAGCGCCCGGGACTGGTCGCCGACTGCGTCGCCGCCATGCTGCGAGAAAGCCCTGTGCCGGTGACTGTCAAATGCCGCATCGGCGTCGACGATCAAGACCCCGAGCAGGTGCTGCCCGATTTTCTGGCCCGCGTCTCGGCAGCGGGCGTCACCCATTTCATCATCCACGCCCGCAAAGCCTGGCTTCAGGGTCTGTCACCCAAGGAAAACCGCGAGATTCCGCCGCTCGATTACGACCTCGTCCTGCGGATGAAGGCGCAGTTTCCCCACCTGACACTTTGCATCAATGGTGGCATCACCACACTGGCACAGGCCAGTTCCATGCTGCGACAGGGTCTGGACGGCGTGATGATCGGTCGCGCCGCCTATCATGACCCGGCTGGCATCCTGATCGGCGCTGATGAGCTTTGGGGCGACAACCACGCCCCGGATCCCTTTGCCGTCATCGAGGCGATGCGACCCTATATTGCCCGACACCTTGAAACCGGCGGTCGCTTGCACCAGATCACCCGCCACATGATGGGCCTGTTCCAGGGCAGGCCCGGCGCGCGCGGTTACCGTCGTATTCTGTCGGATGCGCCGCGCCCTGGTGCCGATCTGACCCTGCTGGACCTTGCGCTGCAAGAACTCCAGGCCGTTCGCGCCGCCTGATTGGCCGACATGACCAGCGTCAACCCCATCGTCACCACGCTGGAAAAGCCACATCTGCGATCATAGCCATTGGATCGGAGCCCAGCCACAGGCCAAGCGTCACCACCATGACCCCTCCCGTCACAATCTGGCATCGTGCCGCCCAGCGAACTGGCCAGCTCCGCCTTTTCACCCTGTTCATCAAGGACGAGGTCCATGGTTGACGGGATGATCAACCCAAGACATTCAGTCGCAAGCCCCAACCCCCAACCCCAGAACGCAAAGCCACAAGTTCAATCCGCCAGCCAGCGTCACCACCGGCAACGCCGCCGCTGTCGTCGCAAAGCCGATCAAGGCTCATTTCAACATCGGCAGCACACCGAACCGCAAGGATAGGCTTGACGCCATCTGGCGCGACAGGATGAACGACATCGCATTGGCGGCAAAGGCCAGCGCAAACCCCTTGGATGACAGGCCAAACCCGTGTGGATAGGCACAGGACGCCGAGGCCAGAAAGAGGAAGAAACTGCCAAACCCGCACGCGCCCATAATGGCCCAAAGCATGAACCCTCGATCGCGCGACAAATCCCCACAGCCTCGCAAAATGGCGCGAGGATTGAAGGGCCGCCTGTTTTCAGGCGGCAGCGTTTCGGGTTGTGCAAAGACCAGCAGCGCAAGGGACACCATCGCTGCGATCAACAATGCGCCAAGACTTCCGCGCCACCCCTTGATCAACATCCAGGCCGATCCCGCCAAGGGATCCAGCATGGGTAACACGGAAAACACCAGCGTGATCGCGGCCATCATTCGGGTGGCCTCGGCCCCGGTCATCATGTCCCGAACGACGGCGCGAGGCACCACACCCACAGCGCCCCCCCCCAAGTCCCTGTACGAATCTGCCGACAATCAAGCCGGTGCCGCGGCTCGCCGTCACACACAAGACCGTACCAAATACGAACATCGCAATCCCGGCATGAAGCGGCCGCTCGCGACCTGCCTGATCGACCCAGGGCCCAGAAATCATCTGCGCCAGACCAACGGCAACAGAATAGGCCGTTATGGTGCTTTGCATCCCCTTGTACCAACGGCCCGTCCATTTGACCTTCGTCCAGGTTCTGGCGGGCTGGATGTGACGGTTGCAGGATCGTTGGCGAAGCGGTTCCCAGCGATGCAGCAGGCATCGACGCTTGCTTGGGCGCTATGCAAGACGCTGACTCCGCGCCGGTTGGCACGCAGGTTTCGTCAGACGTTCTCGACTGTGTCCGGTTGCGGGGTTCAGTTCCGGGTTGTAGGGCGGCAAGGTCAGAAGGGAGAGATTTGGAGGGATGACGAGATCGCTTGCGCCTTGCCAGACCGCGCCGTCGAGGATGAGCGGGATCATTTTCCCGACGCAAGAGGCCATGGGCTG
>JBAXXO010000291.1:0-4068 GCA_037127855.1 Alphaproteobacteria bacterium | reverse complement strand
TCATGAACCATTTCAACAGATCAATCGCCGAGATCGCCACGATTGAGGCGATCAGCTTCATCTTCAACCCCGAAAAATCGATTTTGCCCATCCAGTCCGGCCGATCGTTGCCCGCGTCAAAATCGAACTTGGACACGAAGGTTTCATAGCCCGAAAACATCACGATCAGCAGCAGATTGCCCGCCAGCGTCAGGTCGATCAGTGTCAAGACCATCAAGATGACGTCCTCGCTGTCGCTATCCACCATCTTCGGGATGTATTGCAAAAGCTCGCGCGCAAAGATCATGGACAGCATGGCCAGAGCAACAACCAGCCCCAGATACATCGGCGCCATCAGCCAACGAGAGGCGAAGATTACCCGTTCAAGACTTTGTTCAACGCGGTTCGACATGGCGCGGGACCTATTGTTCAAGTGAAAGGGCCCACCACAACGGCGAGCCCCCTACTGCATAAAACGGTTTGCCTGATCTTGGACATGGCAAAACGTTGAAGGGGCAGATCATCAGTTCTTGGCGTAGTATTCGACGATCAGATTTGGCTCCATCTGCACCGGATAGGGCACGTCGCCCAGGCCCGGCGTACGGACGAATTTCACAATCAGCTTGGAATTGTCCACTTCGATGTAGTCGGGCACGTCACGTTCGGTCAGTTGGGTCGCCTCCAGGATCATCGCCATCTGCTTGGACTTTTGACGCACCTCGATCAGGTCGCCTTCCTTGACGCGGTAAGACGCGATGTTGACGCGTGCGCCGTTCACCGTGACATGGCCATGGTTCACGAACTGGCGGGCGGCAAATACGGTCGGGACCAGTTTGGCGCGATAGACGACGGCGTCAAGACGCCGCTCCAGCAAACCCACCAAAGCCTCGCCGGTATCGCCGCGCTGGCGTTCTGCATCCGCATAGATCTTGCGGAACTGCTTTTCGGTCAGGTCGCCATAGTAACCCTTCAGCTTTTGCTTGGCGCGCAGTTGGGTGCCAAAGTCGGACAGTTTGTTCTTGCGGCGCTGACCATGCTGGCCCGGGCCGTATTCACGCTTGTTCACCGGGGATTTCGGACGGCCCCAGATGTTTTCGCCCATGCGGCGGTCGATCTTGTATTTGGCAGACGTGCGTTTTGTCACGGCTGATCTCCTTCTGACGATGCGAAGGGCGTTGTCCTTTGGCTTTTCGGCCTGACAGGCTGCCTTTTGCAAGGGCCACCAACACCAATGAAAAGCCCCGGACTTTCGACCGGGACTGCTGCGCCTTATACAACCCGGTGCAGCCGTGTCAACTTGGGGTATCGGGTTCACAACGGTTATTTCGCCGCGATTGATCGCCTGCTCATCGGGGGTCAGCACCGTGCATTTGCCATTCTTCGGCCCGCCCCGGAACCCGGCTATTCCTGTCCCAGGGGCGCATGTGGCAGATAATGCGTCTCCAATTGCGCGATCTGGTCAGGGGTCAGGGTCAGGGTCAGCCCGGCCACAGCCTCATGCAACTGCTCAAGACGGGTGACGCCGATGATTGGCGCGGCAACACCGGACTTTTGGCGCAGCCAGGCCAAGGCCACTTGCGCCATCGGACGTCCCAACTGTCCGGCCAAGACCTCGACCGAGTCGATGACCTGCCTGTCGGCATCGGCGGTTTGGTCGAACAGGTACTTGCCATAGGCGTCTTGCTGGCTACGCGGGGTCTGGGCACCCGCGGGCCGCGCCAGACGGCCGCGTGCAATCGGGCTCCATGGGATCAGACCGACACCCTGATCGCGGCACAGGGGAATCATCTCGTGCTCTTCCTCGCGGTACAACAGGTTGATCTGGTTCTGCATTGACACAAAGGGCGTCCAGCCGTGGCGGCGCGCCACCTCTTGCGCCTTGGCAAATTGCCAGGCCCACATCGTGGACGCACCGATGTAGCGCGCCTTACCGGCACGCACCACGTCATGCAGCGCCGCCATGGTTTCTTCTATGGGCGTGTCGTTGTCCCAGCGGTGGGTCTGGTACAGGTCCACATGATCGGTTTTCAACCGGCGCAGGCTGGCGTCGATATTGTGCAAGATTGCACGCCGCGACAGGCCACGCATCTGCGGTTCGGCCAGCATCGTGCCATGAACCTTGGTTGCCAGAACGATTTCGTCGCGGCGCGCCACCGTCCACAGATACGCGCCCAGGATCTCTTCCGATGAGCCATCTGAATAGACGTTGGCGGTGTCAAAGAAGTTGATACCGGCGTCAATTGCCGCCTTGATCAGCGGCTCGGCACCATCACGCGGCAGGGTCCAAGGGTGGCCACCACGGTTTGGATCGCCAAAAGACATGCAACCAAGGCAAAGCTCGGACACTTTCAGACCCGATTGGCCTAGACGGTTCATCTTCATTATGGTTCCCCCATTTTCGGCAAGCTTAGCGCAAGCGATGCGGCTTGGCCACGCTTGCGGGCTTGCTGCAGGACGCGCGACACGCCAAGGTTGGCAAATTGGTTGCACAAGGCGTCCGAGATGATCCAATTGAACGCGGCAGCGCTGACGCGCGCGCTTGATCTGTTGCCGCAAGCCTATAAGGGGCCGGGCGGGGTCGCTGGTGTTGTCAAGGACGGTCAGGTCATCGCCCGTCGGGCATGGGGTCATGCCGATATGGGCGCGCGCCTGGCGATGACCGCGCACACCCGGTTGCCGATCTGTTCGATCAGCAAGCAGTTCACCTGTGCCTTGTTGCTGGACCAGGTGCCCGACCCCAGCCTACTGGACCCCTTTGTCGCCGATTACCTGCCGGCGTTCACCGGGCCTGTACCGACCGTGCAGAATCTGGCCGACAACCAATCCGGCCTGCGCGACTATTGGGCGCTGACCGTGTTGCACGGCGCATTCCCCGAGCAAGAGTTTCGCAAGTCTGACGCCATGGCGCTGCTGGCACGGATGAAGACCGGCCATTTTGCCCCCGGCACCAGCTATTCCTATTGCAACACCAACTTTCGTATTCTGGGCGCATTGATCGAACGCGCCTCGGGTCGCGATCTGGCCGGTCTGTTGCAGCAGCGTATCTTTGCACCCGCCGGGATGCAGACCGCGGCGCTGTTGCCCGATACACGGAACAAAACCGATGGCGTCGTGGGATATGAGGGCAATGATGCCTTGGGGTTCCTGCCCGCTGTCAACAGCATCTGGTGGGAGGGGGATGCCGGTGTCTCTGCCTCGCTCGCGGATATGCTGGCTTGGGAACAGCATATCGATGCCACAAGACAAGATCCGACAAGCCTGTACAACCGCCTGAGCAGACCGCCGCAATTTGCGGATGGCAATGCCGCAGCTTATGGCAACGGTCTGTCGCACGCCAAGGTGGCCGGCCATGACACAACCGGCCATGGCGGTGCGTTGCGCGGGTTTCGTGCCCATCGCAGGCTTGTGACCGATGCGCGTTTGTCTGTGGTGGTGATGTTCAATCACGAGGCGGATGCCCATGGTGCCGCCATTGGCCTGATCGAGGCGGCTCTGGGTCAGATTGCCACCCCCGAGTCTGTCGCGCCCGACGGCTGGCAAGGGCTGTGGCGCGACGACTTGGATGGGCTGATCGTTCGGACTGTGGTCGAAAAAGACGGCTTGCGCCTTGACTACGCGACGACACCCAGCCGGTTGATGGTCGCAGCCGACGGGACCGCGCGGGGTGGTGGGACGATATTGTCGCGGCGTGGCGACGTTTTGATGCTGCAGCGCCCCGATGAGAACCGGATCCTCTCAGCGCAGCCTTTGCAACCCTGTGATCACAGCGATGTCGCGGCGATTGCCGGCAACTATTGGTGCGACGAGTTGCAGGCCCGTCTGGTGATCGGCGGCCGCGATGGCGCGGCGCATGCAGGTTTCGACGGGATGCTGGGACGGGGCCCGTTTGAACGGATGTATCCGGTGGCCGCCGATGTCTGGATCATTCCGACGCGCCGGTCCATGGATGCCTCACCACCCGGCGACTGGACCTTGCAGATTCACCGACAGGACAAGCAGGTTACCGGTCTGACCTTGGGGTGCTGGCTGGCTCGGGGACTGCGCTATCGTCCTGAGTGATGGCAGACTGGATATCGACCCGGAAAACTG
>JBAXXO010000290.1:0-4070 GCA_037127855.1 Alphaproteobacteria bacterium | reverse complement strand
ACGTTCGGGTCGTGTTTTGCCCAGCATTTCGGCAAGGCGCTGCAGGCACGCGGCTATAACTGGACCAATATGGAGCCTCCCCCGGCGGGTTTGGGTGCCGAAGGTATTGCCAAGTTCAATTACAACGTGTTTTCGGCGAGGACCGGCAATATCTATACCACCAATATCCTGCGGCAATGGTGCGACTGGGCGACGGGGCAAAGCGGGCCACCAGATGAAATCTGGGAGGCGCAGGGGCGGTTTTATGACCCGTTTCGTCCCGCGATCGAACCTGACGGGTTTGAGAGCGCGCAAGAGGTGCGGGACAACCGGGACCTGACGATTGCGGCCTTTGGCGATGCCATGCGGACAGCAGATGTGTTCGTATTTACCCTTGGGCTGACCGAAAGCTGGCGCAGCGCAGATGACATGTATGAATATGCCATCTGTCCGGGTACTACCGCTGGGAAGTTTGACCCTGCGCGCCATGTCTTTGTCAACGAAAGCTATGTCAACATCGCGGCCTCGCTGCAATTGGCACTGGCGTCGATGCATGCAGTCAATCCGGCCTTGCGGGTGCTTTTGACGGTGTCGCCGGTCCCCTTGACTGCGACGGCCAGTGATAATCATGTGCTGGTTGCGACCACCTATTCCAAGAGCGTCCTACGGGCCGTGGCCGGGGATGCGGCGGCGAAATCTGACCTGGTCGATTACTTTCCCTCCTATGAGATCATCACCGCACCGGCCTATGGTGGGCGGTTCTTTGCCGACAACAAGCGTTCGGTGCTGAGCGCAGGTGTGGATCACGTGATGAGCCAGTTCTTCGCAGGGCAGGCTGGCAAATATGGTCCGTTGCCGGTTGCTGCCGATACGGCGAAAAGGAAAGTGCGCCGGATCAAGGCAGCGTCCGAACGCAGCCAGGACGATCTGGTGTGCGAAGAGGCGATTCTGGCGGCATTTGGACCAAAGGTGTAACGTGAAGATTTGCATCATCGGATCCAGCCATGTGGCAAGCCTGAAACTGGGCTGGGGCCTGGTGCGCGATCAGTTCCCCGAACATGAGGTTACCTTTTTCGGCGTGAAGGGCTCGACCATGCGGAACCTGCGGCCCGAGGATGGCAAGATGGTGCCGCTGGACGAGGGGCTGGCCGAAAACCTGGCCCATACATCGGGCGGGTTAACGGTGATCGAACCGGGTGCCTATGATGCGGTTGTGTTGCATGGTTTGGGCCTTTACTTGCCGCGACTGCGGCAAGGTCTGTCCAAGGCGGTGATTCAAGAGACGCTGAACGATGTGACGGCCCGGGGTTTGACGTTGAAGATTGCCATGCGGCTGAGGACGCTGACAGATCAAAAGCTGTGGATCAGCGCCAATCCGCTGGAAGTGGCCTTGGACGACGCGCATGACAGCGGCGCGTTCTATCCCTACGAGACGCTGATCGCGGAATTGGAGCGTCGGTTTCCCGTGCAGGACGCTGTCTTCTTGCGGCAACCGCCCGAGACGATCGGCCCGGATTTGCGCGCGCCGCAAAGGTTCGGGTCTGGATCGATCGCGCTGAGATCCGGCATGGCCGGACGGGGTGTGTTGGAACATTCCGACAGCGAAACCAAGCATATGAACGGCGAATTCGGCCGGTTGTGGATGTTGCAGAATTTGCCGCTGATGGGCCAGACTGTCGCTGCATGATGTCTGTCGGTGGTGGCTTTGGCAGGGTGTTCGCTGCGCGCCGTGGTGACGTGTCAATAGCGGCGGTTTCTAGGGGCCTGGGCAGGGTGCAAGCCGCGCCAGACAGCATTGCTTATGCAGGCGGTGGCGGTTGACCGAATGCCCGTCCCGCTTGTAGCGCTACTGGCTGCTTTGCCGGGGTTGCGGGCGGGGCGCGGGGTGGTGTAGAGGCTGACGCGCAATCGGATCGGAGTACGGGTCATGGCAGGCCATTCCAAATGGGCGAATATCCAGCACCGCAAGGGCAAGCAGGACAAGATGCGCTCGAAGGTGTTTTCCAAGCTGGCCAAGGAAATCACCGTTGCGGCCAAGATGGGCATGCCCGACCCCGACATGAACCCACGCCTGCGGCTGGCGATCAAGGCCGCCAAGGCGGTGTCGATGCCCAAAGACGTGATCGACCGCGCCATCAAGAAAAGCCAGCTTGGCGACGCCGCCGATTACACCGAGATCCGCTATGAAGGCTACGGCGTGAACGGCATCGCCATCATCGCCGAGGCCCTGACCGACAACCTGAACCGCACCGCCAGCAATGTGCGCAGCTATTTCACCAAATGCGGCGGGAATATGGGGCAAACCGGGTCGGTGTCCCATTCCTTTGACCGGGTGGGCGAGATTTCCTATCCCGCCGCCGCAGGCTCGGCCGATGATGTGATGATGGCGGCGCTGGAGGCGGGGGCCGATGATGTGGACAGCGACGAGGACGGGCATTGGATCTATTGCTCGGTCGAGGGGCTGAATGCGGTGTCGGATGCGCTGGAAAAGGCGCTGGGCGAATCGACCGAAAGCAAGCTGATCTGGAAGGCGCAGACCCTGACCGAGGTTGATCTGGAAACCGCGCAAAAGCTGATGCGGCTGATCGACATGCTGGAAGAGGATGATGACGTGCAAACCGTCACCCATAACTTCGACATCCCCGAGGATGTCGCAGCCCAACTGGAATAGCCTGCCTGGGCCATGTTTGCGCAAAGCTTCGGATTTGACCCGGTGCTTTCATCTGAATGTCACGAATCTTTGGCAAAGGGTCTCAAATGAGGGTCGAGATGGAGGTTGAGGACTTGGGCAGGCATGACGTGTTCACCCTCGACTTCATCGAGCCCAGCGTTCCACCGGTTTCAGACGGACCCGTGTTCACCTATTCTACGCTGACGCAAAGCTGGCCGCGGCGGACGATGATCCGCATGGTCGAGCGGTTGAGCGGGCGGGCCCGGTTCGAGCAGGTTTACCGCGACTGGCAGCAGCGGCCGCGCGACGCGCAGGAGACGGTGTTCACATCCGCGATCAAGGCGCTGGGCGTGTCGCACAATGTGACCGCCGAAGATCTGGCGCGGATCCCGGCGACCGGGCCGCTGCTGGTGGTGTCGAACCATCCTTATGGAATTGTCGATGGGTTGCTGATCGGTCACCTGATCTCGACCCGGCGGGCGGATGTGAAGCTGATCTGCCATTCGTTGCTGGCCCAGCCCGCCGAGGCCAAGGACATTTTGTTGCCGATCGATTTTGGCCCCGGCACCGACGCACGCCGCACCAGTGCCGAGACGCGGCGGCGGGCGGTCGAATGGCTGGATCAGGGCCATGTCGTGATCATCTTTCCGGGTGGGGGGGTTGCAACATCGCTCAGACCGTGGCGCGGGACAGCGGTGGATTTCGTCTGGCATCCGTTCATCGTGCGGCTGGCCAAGCGGGCCGGCGTCAAGACGCTGGCCATGTATGTCGACGGCCAGAACTCGCGGCTGTTTCAGGCCGCCAGTCATCTGTCCTATCCGCTGCGCGTGGCGCTGATCTTTCACGAGACCAAGCGTGTGCTGCGGCGGGTGGTCAAGGTGGCAATCTCAGAACCGCTGGAACTGGCGCAGGCCGATAAGGGCGATCTGCTGGCGCAGTTGCGGGCGATGACCTATGACATGGCACCCGAGGGCGGCCCCAAGGCGAGCGATGTGTTCGAATTTCCGGCACGTATCGTGGTGTGATCTGGGACAGACGCCGGTCAAGACCGCAGTTGTGGCATGACGGGACCGGTGCTTTCGCTCGGTTTGATCCGTGATGCATGGGGATTTTCCAATGGCACGCGATTGCAAGGGATCAGTCCTGGCAAGAGTTGATTAACCCTGTGGCGTGTCATCGGGTCCCGTGACTGGCCTGCGTGCCCGTCAGAACAGACCCGGTCGCATCGTGCATTCTGAAACGTCTGTCGTGCTGCAATGCCGCGACAAAGATGAATATTTGGGCCAAAGTGAAAGTCAGGACCGCAGTGAAAGCTTGATGTCCGGCAGGCCCGGAGTCTGGGTTGTATTCGGCACCCGAGTGACGCTTTAGAGCGAGTCGCGTTCAATCAGGTTCACCTGATTGAACGCAACTCGCAACA
>JBAXXO010000289.1:0-4094 GCA_037127855.1 Alphaproteobacteria bacterium | reverse complement strand
ACCCAAACCCGCCGCGTTTTGGAATCATTCCAATCCTTGACTTCCCCTGCCCCAAGGCGCATATCCGACTGGAACAGTCAGGAGTTGCCCCATGTTCATCCAGACCGAATCCACGCCCAACCCGGCCACGCTGAAATTTCTGCCGGGGCAGAGTGTTCTTGACCTTGGCACGGCGGATTTCCCGAATGCCGAGACGGCGGGAAAATCACCGCTCGCGACGCGGATCTTTGCATCGGGCGGCGTGACCGGGGTTTTTCTTGGTATGGATTTCATCACCGTCACCAAGGCCGAAGGGTCGGACTGGCAGCATATAAAGCCCGCGATCCTTGGCGCGATCATGGAGCACTACCAGTCGGGTGCCGCCGTGATGGAGGGCGAACAGGCCGCCCACAAGGCGCATGACGGGCCGGACGGCGATGTCGTGCGGCAGATCATGGAATTGCTGGACACTCGGGTGCGCCCTGCCGTGGCGCAGGATGGCGGCGACATCACCTTTCACGGCTTTGACCGGGGTGTCGTCTATCTGAACATGAAGGGGGCCTGTGCCGGCTGCCCGTCCTCGACCCTGACGCTGAAGATGGGGATCGAGAACCTGCTGCGGCATTACATCCCCGAAGTGCTGGAAGTGCGCCCGGTTGCGGCCTGAGGGCCGCGAGCTTGCAGGGGCCCATTCTGGCATTTGACTGTTCGGCGGCGCATTGCGCCGCCGCTTTGCTGTCGGGTGGGCGGATCGTCACGCATGTCGAGATGATGGCCAAGGGGCAGGCGGAACGCTTGGTCCCGATGCTGGACGAGGTGTTGGCGGGGCAGGGCGTGGTCTGGGCCGATCTGTCAGCCATCGTGGTGGGGGTCGGGCCGGGCAATTTTACCGGCATCCGGATTGCGGTGGCTTTGGCGCGGGGTCTTGCGCTGGGGCTTGGCGTTCCGGCCATCGGGGTGACAGGGTTCGAGGCCATGGCCGATGGCGCGCTTTTGCCGGTGACGGTGGTTTTGGACGCGCCACGCGGACAGGCCTATGTGCAGCCGTTTACGCAGGCCGGGCCGGGCGTGGCGGGCATTGTCGAACGCCCGCCCGAGACGGGGCGGCGGATGGCGGATATGGATCTGGCAGAGTTCATGGCGGGGCTTGTCAGGGTTGGGCGGGCCAAGGCGGCAGTGGATCAGCCGCGCCCCGCGCCGTTTTACCTGCGCAGCGCCGATGCGGTGCCCGCCTCGGACCCGCCGCCGGTGATCCTGCCGTGATGCCCGATCTGGCCGCCGAATTGGCGCGGCTGCATGCGGCGGCCTTTGTGATGCCGCGCCCGTGGTCAAAGGCGGAGATCGCGGATCTGCTGGCGGGTCCGCTGTGCTTCTTGGTGCAGGAACCGGTTGGGTTCCTGATCGGCCGGGTCGTCGCGGGTGAGGCCGAGTTGCTGACGGTGGCCGTATGGCCTGCCGCACAGGGGCGCGGGATTGGCGGGCGGTTGGTGCAGGGTTTTCTGGCCGAGGCGCGGGCGCGCGAAGCGGTGATGGCGTTTTTGGAGGTGGCAGAGACCAATCACGCCGCGCGCGCGGTCTATGCGCAAGCGGGGTTTGACCAGACCGGGCGACGGCGGGGATATTATCACACTGCCACAGGGGCGGCGGTCGATGCGCTGGTTCTGGCGCAGAAACTTTAGGCAGTTGGCGGGGTGGCAAACCGCATGGGCCACCAGCGCAGGATCAAAACTTGCGCGGGGCCGTACAGATTCCTGTTGACCACCCGTGCTGCATCCTAGCTAGATCAGGTACGATCCGCCCGCAACCGGCCGTGTGAGTCTGGCCAAGGACAGGGCGACATTGGTTTGACAACTGGGAGACGGACATGAGCGTGATGAAACATCTTTTGGGTGCCTCGGCATTTCTGGCGCTGACGGCGGTTGCTGCCTTGGCGGACCCTGCGATCATCTATGACGTCGGCGGCAAGAACGACAAGTCGTTCAATGAGGCGGCCTTTAACGGTGCCGAGCGCTGGAAGGCGGAAACCGGCGGCACGTATAAAGAGCTGGAAATGCAGAACGAAGCCCAGCGCGAGCAGGCTTTGCGGCAGTTGGCCGATGATGGCGCGAACCCGATCGTGATGACGGGCTTTGCCTTTGGCGATGTGCTGAACACCGTGGCACCGGATTATCCGGACACCAAGTTTGCCATCATCGACATGGTGGTTGATCAGCCCAACGTCAAATCGGTGGTCTTTACCGAGGATCAGGGCAGCTTTCTGGTCGGCATGATGGCCGGAATGGCGTCGAAAACCGGCACGGTCGGTTTTGTCGGCGGCATGGACATTCCGCTGATTCGCCGCTTTGGCTGTGGCTATGCGCAGGGCGTGATGGCGGCCAATCCGAAGGCCAAGGTGATCTTGAACATGACCGGCACCGATGGCAGCGCGTGGAACAACCCGGTGAAGGGTGCCGAGATTGCCAAATCGCAGCAAAGCCAGGGCGCTGACGTGATCTATGCGGCGGCGGGTGCGACCGGTGTGGGCGTGTTGCAGGCGGCTGCCGACATGGGCATCCTGTCGATCGGCGTGGACAGCAACCAGAACTATCTGCATCCCGGACAGGTTCTGACCTCGATGTTGAAGCGGGTGGACAACGCGGTCTATGAAGCCTTCAAGCAAGGTGTCGATCTGAAGCCCGGCGTCAATGTGATGGACCTGAAGGCCGGCGGCGTCGGCTATGCGCTGGACGACAACAACAAGGCCCTGGTGACGCCCGAGATGGAGGCGGAGGTGAATGCCGCTGCCGGAAAGATCAAGGCGGGCGAGTTGGTGGTGCATGACTACATGTCCGACAACACCTGCCCCGGCGTGACGTTCTGATGGCCACAGATGCCGATATTGGGGGGGGGCGGGAAACCGCCTCCCCCTATGCCATTGAGTTGAAGGGTATCTCGAAGGCTTTTGGGTCGGTCAAGGCCAATCAGGATATCAATTTCAAGGTGCCGCGCGGCACCATTCACGGCATCATCGGCGAGAACGGGGCAGGCAAATCGACGCTGATGTCGATTCTGTACGGATTTTACAAGGCCGATGCCGGTGAGGTGTTCATCAACGGCACACTGACGCCCATTCCCGACAGCCAGAGCGCCATCCGCGCCGGCATCGGCATGGTGTTTCAGCACTTCAAGCTGGTGCAGAATTTCACCGTGCTGGAAAACGTCATTCTGGGGGCCGAGGATGGCGCGTTGCTGGCGACCAGCCTGACACGCGCCCGCAAGGAACTGGAGGCGCTGAGCCGCGAATTTGACCTGGACGTGCATCCCGATGCGCTGATCGAGGATCTGTCGGTGGGCCATCAGCAGCGGGTCGAAATTCTGAAGGCGCTGTACCGACGCGCCGATATCCTGATCCTGGACGAGCCGACGGGCGTGCTGACCCCGGAAGAGGCTGACCATCTTTTTCGCATTCTGGCTGGCCTGAAGCAGCAGGGCAAGACGGTGATCCTGATCACCCACAAGCTGCGCGAGATCATGGAGGCCACCGACAATGTCAGCGTGATGCGGCGCGGGACGATGGTGGCGACGGTCAGGACCGCCGAGACCAGCCCCGAGGCCTTGGCCGAGTTGATGGTGGGGCGCAAGGTGTTGCTGGAGGTGGACAAGAAGCCCGCCGAACCCGGACCGGTCGTGCTGGCGGTCGAGGGGTTGCGGGTCAAGGACGAGCACGGGGTCGAGCGGTTGAAGGGGGTGTCGTTCACCATCCGGGCAGGTGAGATCTTGGGGATTGCCGGTGTGGCGGGCAATGGGCAGTCGGAACTGTTGCAGGCGCTGGGTGGAATCTCGCGGGCGACCGGGCGCGTCGTGATGAACGGGGTGGACCTGCCCTTGACCGGTCCTGGGGCGAATGGCCAGACAAGGCGGGCGGCGGGGATTGCCCATGTGCCCGAGGCCGATGAATCCGATCTTCATGCTGTCAGCCCTTCGCCTTGTCCTGCGCTTCGAAGACATCGACCGCCACATGCGAGGCGGTCATCGCCGCGGGCCAGCCGGCATACATCGAGAGATGCGTGATGATCTCGCTGATCTCCTCGCGGGTCAGGCCATTGCCGAGGCCGCGATTGATGTGGCTGTTCAAC
>JBAXXO010000288.1:0-4096 GCA_037127855.1 Alphaproteobacteria bacterium | reverse complement strand
ACATGGATCCGGGCAACTGGGCGACCTCGCTGGCAGGGGGGGCGCAGTTTGGCTATGCGCTGCTGTCGGTGGCGCTGATCTCCAACCTGATGGCCATCGTGCTGCAATCGCTGTGCGCCCGGCTTGCCATCGCTTCGGGCCGGGATCTGGCGCAGGCCTGCCGTGACGCATTTCCGCGCTATGTCGCAATCCCGCTGTGGCTGGCGGCCGAACTTGCCATCATCGCAACGGACATCGCCGAGGTGATCGGCACAGCCATCGGCCTGAACCTGCTGTTCGGCATCCCGCTGGAACTGGGCGTGATCATCACCGCACTGGATGTTTTCTTGATCCTGTGGCTGCAAAAGCGGGGTTTCCGCTGGCTGGAGGCCTTTATCATCACCCTGCTTGGTGTCATCGCCATCAGTTTTGGTGTGCAAATCCTGCTCGCGGATCCCGATTGGGGCGGCGTCCTGCGGGGCTTTGCCCCCACGACCGATATCCTGACCAATCCGGGCATGCTGTATCTGGCGCTGGGCATTCTGGGCGCAACCGTGATGCCCCATAACCTTTATTTGCATTCCGCCATCGTCCAGACCCGGGCCTATGGCGACACCCTGCCCGAAAAGCGCGAGGCTTTGCGCTTTGCCACCATCGACAGCACCGTGGCGCTGTCCTTTGCGCTGATGATCAACGCTTCGATCCTGATCCTTGCCGCATCGTTTCACGCCGCCGGCCAGACCGATATGGCCGACCTCAGCAAAGCCCATGCGTTGCTCGGCCCCCTGCTGGGCTCGGGCATCGCGCCGATGCTGTTCGCCGTCGCCCTGCTGGCCTGCGGTCTGAACTCCACCGTCACGGCCACCCTCGCGGGTCAGGCCGTCATGGAGGGTTTCCTACAAATCCGCCTGACGCCCGCCCTGCGCCGGCTGATCACCCGTGGTTTGGCCATCCTGCCCGCCGCCGCCGTCACCCTGATTTATGGTGCGAAAGGGACGGGCGAACTGCTTGTCTTGACCCAGGTCGTGCTGAGCCTACAATTGAGTTTTGCCGTGGTCCCCCTTGTCATGTTTACCGCCGACCGGCAAAAGATGGGGGCCTTGGCCGCCCCGCGCTGGCTGGTCGCGCTGGCCATCGTGATCGCCCTTGTGATCATCGCCCTCAATCTGAAACTGATCGTCGATTTCCTGACCACGATGGGCTGAGGCGACCATCTCGACCGCGGCCCTGGCCTCGGCCAAGGTTACGCGCCCATCACCATTGCCGTCAAAGCCCAGAATGGCATAGACCGCAGCCGCCTTGTCCTGGCTAAAGGATTTCTCTGCCACCACATTGGCATAGGCCTGCAATTCCACCGCCGTGACCAGATCATCGCCATTGCCATCGGCCTTGCCGAAATACACGCTCAACCGACCGCGCACCGCAGCGGCCGCGGCCACCATTGTGACCCGCAGTTCGGCCCCGGCAATGCTGCCATCGCCGTCCAGATCGGCGCCCTGCAAACGGCGCAACGCCATCGCCCGCGCCTCGGCCCGGGCCATGGCGACCATGTTGCGCAAACCCGGCCCGTCAATCGCCCCCGCGGTGCCATAGCCGGCGATGATCACCCCAAGGTCATCAAGATATTTGTCGGCATTGCGCTCGACCTGCAAGATCACAAGCTGCGGCAACCCCTCGGCGACCACCATCACCGGACAAACACACAGGATAAGCGCCAGACTCCACCGCATCATCGCCCCCTTTTGCCTGGACTCAGCTTTGCGACAGGAGGTTAACACTAGGTAAACAAATCAGGAACAAACCTGAATGACGGCGATTTTTCCCGTGACAGGTCGGTTTTCGGTGCCTTTCGCCCAAGACCCAAGCCATACTGACCCGAAACAGGAGAGCCCGATGTACATCTTGCACCGTCTGACCGACTCGGCCTCGACCATCGTCGAGATTGTCCTGCACGACCTTGGCCTGCCCTATCAGACCCGCACCGTCGACAAATCGGCGGGCGATCTGACCAGCCCGGCCTACCTGACCTTGCATCCGCTGGGGCTGGTTCCCGTGCTGGAAACCCCCGATGGCCCGATCTTCGAGACAGCGGCGATCCTGCTGTATCTGTCTGAAACGCCGCAGGCCGAGGGTCACCACCTTGCCCCCGCGCCCGGCACGCCAGACCGTGCGGCCTTTCTGAAATGGCTGTTCTTTACCTCGTCAAACCTGCACCCGACCCTGCTGCAGACCTTTTACCCCGCGCGCACAGCGGGTGCCGAGAATAGCGAGGCCGTCGTCACCCATGCAAAGGCCAAACTGCATGTCTATCTGAACCTGCTGAACAGCGTGGCCGAAACCCGGCCCGCCTATCTGTCCGACACTGCGCCCACGCTGCTGGGCTATTACCTTGCCGTGCTGATGCGCTGGATCGCGCCCGATTTTCCCAGCATCAACTACCCCGCCTTGCACCGCATGCTGGCCTATCTGGAACAACGCCCCGCCGTGCAGGCTTGCGCTGCCGCCGAAGGGCTTGGCGCCACCCCCTTTACCGGCAGCTGAGGCCCAGATGTTCCTGTCCGTCTTTGACATGTTCAAGATCGGCGTCGGCCCGTCGTCGTCACATACGATGGGCCCGATGGTGGCCGCTGCCCGTTTTCTGGACCTGTTGCGCGCCTCGCCCTTTCAGGCCCGCGGCCTGCGCGCCTCGCTGCATGGCTCGCTGGCGTTTACGGGTGTGGGTCATGCCACCGACCGCGCCACCATCCTCGGTCTGGCAGGCTTTGAACCCGCCACCTATGACGCTGAACGCGCCGAGACCACGCTGGCCGCCATCGCCGCCAACCACCGCATCACGCCGCCGGGTCTGCCCGAGATGACCTTTGACCCCAAACGCGACCTGACCTTCGACTACGGCCCCGCTTTGCCCGGCCATGCCAATGGCATGATCCTCAAGGCAACGGATGCGCAGGGCGACGTGATCATGCAAGAAACCTATTACTCGATTGGCGGCGGCTTTGTGCTGACCGCCGCCGAGCAGGAACAGGTCGGCGGCAAAAAGGCCAAAGCCCGCGCCGACGTGCCCTATCCTTTTGAAACCGCAGATGAAATGATGGCGATGGCCGCAGCGTCTGGCCTGACCATCGCCCAGATGAAACGCGCCAACGAGTTGCGCTTTCGCTCCGCCTCCGAGCTCGACCAAGGCATGGCGCGGCTGTGGGAGGTGATGAACACCTGCATCGCGCGCGGGATGGAGGGGACGGGCATCCTGCCGGGTGGGCTTAAGGTCCGCCGCCGCGCCCGTGGCATCCATCAGGCCTTGCTGGCCGAACGCGGTCTGAACATGACAGCGCCCCATACGATCAACGACTGGATGAGCCTTTACGCCATGGCAGTGAACGAGGAAAACGCCGGCGGTGGTCAGGTCGTCACCGCCCCCACCAATGGCGCCGCTGGTGTCGTGCCCGCCGTGCTGCGCTATTACCTCGACCATGTGCCGGGGGCGTCCACCGCCCGCATCGGCGAATACCTGTTGACCGCCGCCGCGATCGGCGGTCTGGTCAAGCATAATGCCAGCATCAGCGGTGCCGAATGCGGCTGTCAGGCCGAGGTCGGTGCCGCCGCTGCCATGGCCGCCGCCGGTCTGGCCGCCGTTCTGGGCGGCAGCACCGAGCAGATCGAAAATGCCGCCGAAATCGCCCTGGAACATCACCTCGGCATGACCTGCGACCCGGTCAAGGGTCTGGTCCAAGTCCCCTGCATCGAGCGCAACGGGCTTGGTGCCATCAAGGCGGTATCCGCCGCCAGCCTGTCACTGCGCGGCGACGGGCAGCATCTGGTCAGCCTCGATGTCTGTGTGGAAACCATGCGCCAGACCGGCCGCGACATGAACGAGAAGTACAAGGAAACCTCGCTGGGCGGTCTGGCGGTGAATGTGCCGAACTGTTGAGGGAGGGCCGAACGGCCGCCATCGTCAAGTTTCGGGTGATTGGCGAGATATCCCAGACAGATCAGACCTCAGCACATTACACGCAACACTCGCCAGAACCTGCGCGTTTGACGACACCGGACTCACGGATCGCACTTAGAGCGTGTCACGCCCAATCGGGTTTGTATCCTGCGGCGATGAAGTAGTTGA
>JBAXXO010000287.1:0-4099 GCA_037127855.1 Alphaproteobacteria bacterium | reverse complement strand
GGCTCCAGATATCGATACCGGGCCAGCAGCAGCACGCTTGCCGTCTTTCCAGCCGGGTCTGACTTTGATGAGAGCACCGCAAGCACATCTGACAGCTTCTTCTCACTCTCATTCTTCGCCGTCATCACGATCCTGATGGCCGGTTCTGTAGCCGTCCCGGCCGGGACGATCTGCTTCTGTATCTGGACCGGGTTCCGCAGAACAAAGGTTCTGGCGGCAAAGGCGATCTGGTCAACGGACCGGAAGGTGCGGCCGAGATCGACCGCCCTGTGGACACCTGCCTCGCCATCGAAGCTGCCGCCGAACTCACGACCGAAATGGCGCATCAGGTGGATGTCGGACCCAGCGAAGCGGAAAATGGACTGCCAGTCATCGCCGACGGCAAAGACGCGCACCTCCGGATTCTGGGCCTTCAGTGCCTTTACCAGCCGGGCCCGGCTTTGGGAGATGTCCTGGAACTCGTCGACCAGGATGTGGCGGAAGGGGCTGACATAGCGGCCAGTTTCAGTATAGCGCGCCGCGCGCAAAATCATGTCCTCGAAGTCGATCCGGCCCCCGAGGCGTTTCTGGTATTCTTCGAAGACCGGCGCGAACACATCGAGAAATGCCTTCGCCCGCCTGCCCAGCTTCATCCGGTCGGACTTGGTCTCACAATCCTCAAGACTATAGCCGCCGCTCTTGAACTTGCGCAGAAACGTCCCGAGCAGCTTCGAGAAATCATCGACCTGCTTCAAATCGACAATCCGGTCATAGATCGTGTCGGCCGGGCGTAGTTTGAGCGTGACATGCGGTGCCAGCTTTTCGGCAAGGCCGGTCAGCAGACGTCCCTCCTGACGTTCATAGCTGAAGGTTTCGATCAGGGTCGTCTCATGCTCGGCATGGACCTGGCGCTTCCATTTCATGCTGGCGAGATATTCGTTTCGGTCGACGAAGGGGGCCGTAAACAGCTTTTCGCTGCCGTCTGCCATCTTCTGTCGGCGCACCCCGAAATGCTCGATGTAGATGCCGCTTTCGGTGAGCCGGAAATCCGGCTGATAGTCCCGCCTGCCCGTTTCGGGGATCTTGTGCTCATAGACCGGTTCGTATTCGTATTCGACGCCGTTTTCATAAAGCCAGTTGGCGATCTGCAGCTCTTCGTAACTTTTGACTTTCTCGCCTTGCAGGGTGCGCAGATCCTGCTGCTCCATGTGGGTGTAGAATTCATGCTTGGTTTTGAAGTCCCATTCGGTTTTCGGCTCGACCAGGAAATGCGCAAAAAACTGGATGATCGCCTTCGACACCTCAGACAGCGAATGCACCAGGTCCTTCAGGATCTGCTTGATCAGGTTGGTGAAGGCCAAGTCGTCAGTGGCATGGTCGGCAAGCGCGGGTTTTGATCCCTCCACCATGCCAATGATGTCGTAGGCAAGCGCGTGGAAGGTCCGCGCCACGATGGGCACCCCGGATCGCGCCTCGACCCGCTCCGACATTTCTGCCGCCGCATTCTTCGCAAATGCCAGCAGCAGGATTTCGTCGGGCTTTCGGATCCCGGCTTTGACGAGATAAGCCGCCTTGGCAGTGATCACGCTGGTCTTGCCCGATCCGGCACCGGCCAGCACGAGGGTCGCATCTTCATCCACAACGACCGAAAGTCGCTGCTCGGCCGTCAGCGGCTTGCTTTCGATTGTGTCGAAGAACTGCTTCCAGCGATCCAGTTCGGCGGCGACAAAGACCGATATCGCTTTTGCCCGCGCAACCCGCGGGTCGGCCACGAACTTGCGCACAAGGGCCACGCGCTCTGCCCTATCCGTCCCGATTGCTTCTGACTTCAGCTTCGAGAGCAGGGTGGCATCGAGGGATCGCGCGTCCTGAAGAACCAGCGCCAGACTGCAGGCCGCAGGATATTGGCCTGGTCGCGCCAGCCCGGAAACAGCGGCATGAAGCCGGTCGAACCGGTGCGCTTCGCGGTCAAAGGTGTCAGTGTTGAACCTGACCCACGCGGCTTTGACGCTGTCCGCGAATGCGCGCGCATCGGCATGACCGGCACCGCGCAAGATGACATTGCTTTGCCCGGACGACTGCAGCGTCAGCGTCGTTCCAAGTGCGCCCTTCCGAAGGGCTGGAACCTCGCCAATATCCGCCATTGAGATCGACGCGGGCATGCTCCGTCCGGTGACCAAAAGATGGTCGCCCGCCGACTCAATGGCGCGCGCGGTCGTGCCAAAAGGGTTCACGAGAAATCCGAACAGCGGTCTTTGTTGCAACCGAATCAATAGTATCCGCCCTGTAGCCCATCCACGACAGCTTGCGCTTTGGTCAATGGCGTCTGCAACCATGTTTGCCCGGCAGAATAACGGGCAGACCGAAAGCTGGGAAACTTGCGCACGTCTTCATTTTTGCTTATCTTGAAGACAAGAAGCCGGAGGCCGCCATGTCACAGACCACAACGATGACTGTTCGCATCAGCGGTGCGCTGAGCGAGTTCGTGGCCTCGAATGTGGGCGAGAACGGGTCCTACGAGAACATCAGCGAATACGTCCGCGATCTGATCCGGCGCGACAAAGAGCGGGCCGAGCAGGAAGCTTTTAACCGGCTGAAGGCTGAACTGACGCGCGCCTTCGCAGCGCCGGAGGACAGTTACCGCCCGCTGACCGCCGCCGAGGTGATCGCCCGGAACCGGGGCTGACATCGTGGCCGTCCGCGTCCAGGAGGTCGCATCCCTGCGGCTTGACGAGATCTACCGGTACACGCGCGACCGCTGGGGCGTTGAACAGGCTGATCGCTACATCACCGATCTCTTTGCAGCATTCGGCAAGATCGAGGTGCACGGCGTCGCGTCGCGACCGATCCCGCCAGAGTTCGCCATCGACGGCTTCTACTTCCGGCACGAGCATCATTTCGTGTACTGGCGGCGGCTGTCGAACGGCGACATCGGTATCGTGACGATCCTGCACGAGCGGATGCATCAGATGGATCGGTTCCGGGACGACCTGCCCGACTGATCTTGGCCAGCAGTGACTCGATTGTCTGGCCCGCGAAGGGGGGACTCGTAAAACGTTGACCAGGCGTTGACAAGAATTGCACATAAGCAAAAACCGCCCCGGAGGGCGGCGTGCATGTCTTTGATACTATTCAGGAATTTTGGTTGCGGGGGCAGGATTTGAACCTGCGGCCTTCAGGTTATGAGCCGCCTCAGCCGGGAAATCGCTTCTCCTTTGATTTCAACAGGTTACGCGATAACCCTTTGATCTAAAATCCGTTTCTCGCCGCAATCAGCCGCAGTCAACCGCAGCCGACGGGTCTAAACGGGGAACAAAGTTGTTAGACAGGTTGACCTATTGTTGACCCGGAAATCCGCCCCGACCTCAGGCTGAGCCAAGGGCCACTGCGCGTCAAGGCTGCAACCGTGGTACAGCAGACAGAACTGCATGGGCTTCAGCGCATTAGTTTTCCGTCAAACCATTCAAAAGGCATTTTTAAAATATTCACGCGATGAATATTGCTGTGAATATTCTTGCCGGGCGCTCAGATCCGTGTCATTAAGAGCCATGAGACCAACAGAGGACGTTCCAGGCTTGGACAGAGAAATCTCGCATTGCAGACCGCCCGCGAGCGGTTCGAAGCCCCGATGTGGGATCTCATTGGCCAGCTTGAGGCTACTCTCGCGGACCTCGCTCGCGTCAAGCACATCGATCTGAACGACCCTCGCGCTGTCGGTTCCGTCATCAACAGTGCATTGCCGGATGCTGCCCTTGCGGCGAAGCTTCCAGACCAAGGATTGGCAGTCACCCATTTCAGCGACGGCCAAAGCAACAAAGTAACGGCTTCGCTTGATGACAAGAACGTCAGCTTTGAGGTTCACCTTTGCGGGCCCCGTGGCGGCACCTCGAAGTCGTCGCATCAATTTGCCGGGAAAGACATCGAGCTAGAGCCTTCGCTGCCGGGCTTTGTGGCCGAAGCTCCTCCGGGCCTGCTGTTTTTTATTGGGCTACATCTTAGCGGGACTGGCGCATCGATCGTGCGCGCATTCCTCAAGTTTGCCGACGGTATCGACCAGCGGATGATTTGAACCGCACCGGGTTGGCCGGAGGCTGATTGATCTTAGTTACGCGGCCATGGC
>JBAXXO010000286.1:0-4101 GCA_037127855.1 Alphaproteobacteria bacterium | reverse complement strand
CCCCCGGTGGAAGGCGGTTGTCCCCTTTGGCCCCTGGGGGCGACAGATGGGGCTGTGGGATGCAGAAGGGATGGCGGAGTTGTCGGTTCCGCTACTGGTGATTGCGGGTGGACGTGATGACGTCTCTGGTTACGACAACGGGATGCGGTTGATCTTTGACGAGGCGGTCGGGGTGGAACGTCATCTGCTAACTTTTGAGGGGGCCGGCCACAATGCCGGTGCGCCCTTTCCAGCACCGTTGGAAAGCTGGGCACCGGTGCCGTGGCTGGATTTCGTGCCGTTTGAACATTATTCGGACCGGGTTTGGGATACTGTCCGGATGAACAACATCGCCCAGCATTATGTGACCGGCTTTCTGGACCGGCACCTTAAAGGTGTGGCAACGATCCTTGAGGGTGGCTTGACCGGGATCAGGTTTGAAAGTCGACCGTAAAGGGCTCGGCAAAGCGATGCTCTTCGAGGTTGGGTGTCAGGCCGATCCGGTCGACCACGGCGAACAGACCGGGGGCATGAAGCGGCGTCAAAACACCATGCCAGACGCCAATATGCAAGTTGATTGCCTGATGGCCGTTGGTCACAAACGCCTGCGGCTCAGCCTCGGGGTGTTCGGCGACGATGACAAGAAACGGATGCTCAGTCATCGGGATGAAGGCTTGACTGCCCTCAGGATGACGCTCGATAAGGTCAAAGCTGTAGGGAAGGGAGCGCGCCTCGGCCAAAAAGATCGAAATGCCGGGGCGGGCTTCATTTGTTTCTATCATGGCAAGGTCATGATGGCGGCGGCAAAGGCCTGCGTTTATCAGGCGAAAGTCGCCTGTCGCATCGAGGACCTCGCCGAAGGGCATGAAGGCGGCGGCGGTCAGGGGGCGTGGGATCAGCAAGCGCATCCACCTAGTTTGAGGCATGATCGGACGGCAGGCAAGCGGGTGTTTCTGGCACCGGTCATTATTGGCCCTTGGTTAACCTGCATTGGCCCTTGGGCGAGGTTGGTGTATCATGTTAACATCGGGCAGGGGATACGATGACCTTGGGCAAGCGGTGGCGGAGCGGTGGATGGACAACGGATCGCCCGGGCGGGTAGCAGCTTTTGGTCGGATGATGGTGGGACATCGGCGGTCGGACCAGGCGGATTTTGCCTTGGCCACGGTGCTTGCGACCCTGGCGGGTGCCGCGAATGCCGGGGGGTTCTTTGCCTTGGGTCAATATACCTCGCATATGACGGGGTATTTGTCGCAATTGGCGGACAATCTGGCCATCCTGGGCTGGAAAGCGGTCTTGGTCAGTTGTCTGGCGGTTTCGGCCTTTGTGGCGGGGGCGGCGTTCAGTACCGTGCTGATCAACTGGGCCAGACTACACGACGAACGGATGCAATATGCCCTGCCCTTGGCGGTGCAGGGTGCGTTCATGGTGGCGTTCGGGTTTGGCGGGATGTTCACGGGCGAGACGTGGCGGTTGTTTTCGCTGGCCTGTCTGTGCTTCATCATGGGGATGCAAAACGCGACCATCACCAAGATTTCCGGGGCGCGCATCAGGACCACGCATGTCACCGGGATGGTCACCGATATCGGCATCGAAATCGGGCGGGCAGTGTTCGGGCTGGCAGGAACCGGCATCAGCGCAGACCCCGAGAAGTTGCGGATATTGCTGCGGCTGGTCGGGGCCTTTGTGGCCGGTGGGGTCGTGGGCGCGCTGGGATATGGCCATCTGGGGTTCTTTTTTTCGCTGCCGCTGGCCTTTGTCTTGCTGAGCCTGTCTTTGCCAGCCTTGGTGAAACCCAAGTGAGATTAACCGGGCTTTGACCGGGTCCGCGGACCCTCCCACGCGTGGGAGGGTCGTAATGTGTGGATTGAACTAAACAAAAGAGGTAGCGACTTCTTGGGTGCCTTGTATCCTGTGGTCTTGGGATGCAGGCTGCGGCGTCGCCAATCGCCGATCAGCGCCCGAACGCCCCCACGCCGCGCAGTCGCATGTGACGATTCTGGTCCTTGTACAGCAGATAGCGAAAGGGACCGGGGCCTGCGGCATAACAGGCCTGAGGGCAATAGGCACGCAGCCACATGAAATCGCCGGCCTCGACCTCGACCCAGTCGCGGTTCAGCTTGTAGACTGCCTTTCCTTCCAGCACGTAAAGGCCGTGTTCCATGACATGGGTTTCTTCGAACGGGATCAGGCCGCCGGGTTGAAAGGTGACGACATTGACCTGCATGTCATGGCGCAGGTCATCGTTCTTGACAAAGCGCGTGGTGGCCCAGCGGCCCTGACTGTCGGGCATCGCCACCGGGATGTGTTGCTGTTCGTTGGTCACAAAGGCCGTCGGTGCGGGATAGCCGGGGGCCGGTTCGTAAAGCTTGCGAATCCAGTGAAAGCGCGCCGAGGCTGGGTATGGGTTGTGCAACGTCCAAGCCGTGTCGGGGGGGATATAGGCATAGGCCCCCGGTGCCATGTCATGGCTTTGCCCGGCCAGGGTGAGTGTAAAGCGGCCATCGGTGACGAACAGCACAGCTTCGGCCCCGGCATCGGGCTCGGGGGTTTGTGATCCACCGTTCGGATCAACATCCATGATGTACTGCGAAAACGTCTCGGAAAAGCCGGACATGGGCCGTGCGATGATCCATGCGCGGGTCTTGTCCCAGCCGGGCAGGTACGAGGTGACGATGTCGGTCATCACGCCGCGCGGGATCACGCAATAGGCGTCGGTAAAGATGGCGCGACCGGTGTGCAGTGCGGTTTGTGGCGGCAAGCCGTCGCGGGGCAGGGCATAGGATGTCATGGCAGAAGGGCTTTCAGGCGAAGTGCGGCGATGCGTTCGACCTGAGCGCAAGCCATCATGAATTCTTGTTCGGTATCGTTGTGCAGTCGGGTTTCAAAGCTGCGCAGGATCGACGCTTTGGTATGGTCGCGGACGGCGATGATGAAGGGAAAGCCGTGTTTGGCAACATAGGCCGCGTTAAAGGATTGAAACTGTGTGCGCTCGGCATCGGTCAGCGCATCCAGTGCGGCTGAGGCCTGTTCGGCGCTGCTGTCTGCCGTCAGCCTGCGCGCGGTGGCCAGCTTGCCGGCAAGGTCGGGATGGGCGCGCAGGACGCCAAGTCGTTCGTCCTGCGAGGCTGAACGGAACATGCGGGCAAGGGCATTGTGCAGGCCCGTCGCGGAATCATGGGCGGGACCAAGTTCCAACTCGAATGCGCGTTCGGCAATCCATGCGGAATGTTCAAAAATGCCACCATAGGCCGCGACAAAGCGGTCGCGGCTCATCTGGCTGGGCCGCTCGCGGCGAATATGGGGATGGGTTTTGGCCCAATGCGCCGCGATATCGGCACGTTTGGCGAACCAGACACCCTCATGCATGCGGGCATAGTCGAGAAACCGCTTGAGGCCCGCGATCTTGCCGGGGCGACCGATCAGCCGGCAATGCAGGCCGACCGAGAACATCTTGGCACGGCCAGCCTCGCCCTCGATATAGAGGGTGTCGAAAGTGTCGCGCAGATAGGTAAAGAACTGCTCGCCCTCGATATAGCCGGGTGCGGTGGCGAACCGCATGTCGTTCGCCTCGAGTGTATAGGGGATGATCAATTGGTCGCGGGGGCCGACCTCGCGCCAATAGGGTAGGTCGTCGTCATAGGTGTCGCTGATCCAGTCAAAGGCACCCGTGGCCGCGGTCAGGTCGACCGTGTTGAGCGAGCATCGCCCGGTATACCAGCCACGCGGCGGCTGCCCCACCACCTCGGTGTGCAGACGGATGGATTCAGCGATTTGGCGGGCCTCTTCCTCGGCGGGCATGTCGCGGTGATCGACCCATTTCAGGCCGTGGCTGGCGATTTCCCAACCGGCGGCCTGCATGGCGGCGACCTGTTCGGGGTTACGGGCCAAGGCTGTCGAGACGCCATAGATCGTGACCGGCATATCGGCGAGCAGGCGGTGCAGGCGCCAGAACCCGGCGCGCGCGCCATAGTCATAGATCGATTCCATGTTCCAGTGCCGCTGACCCGGCCAGGGGGCGGCGCCCGCGATATCGGACAGAAAGGCCTCGGACTGGCCGTCGCCGTGCAGGATGTTGTTCTCGCCCCCCTCTTCATAGTTCAGGACGAGAGAGATGCAGAT
>JBAXXO010000285.1:0-4113 GCA_037127855.1 Alphaproteobacteria bacterium | reverse complement strand
GTACAGTGCTGTTGCAACGGTCAGAAGGTGGCGGTCTTGGCATGGGCGGCGGTGGCGTGGTCTCGGGTCGCTCGGCGGCCACGGCACTGGGCAAGATCACCTGGATCTTCGCCGGCGCCTTCATTGCGACCTCGATTGCCCTGACCGTCCTTGCCGCGCGCGATTCGGCCTCGACCTCGGTGATCGACCAGATCGGCGGCACCCTGCCCGCCCCGGTGGAAACCCCGGCAGCCACGTTGCCTTTGACCGCGCTTCCGCCGGCAGACTCCCCCGCCGCCCCGCCGCCCATGCCAAGACCGCCACCTTCTGACCGTTGCAACAGCACTGTACCGATCAGCAGAAGGGCGAGGATGAGGTGGATGGCGAGAATGACATTTTCCATGGTCGGCCCTTTGGTGTTCCGCGCCTATCTAGGCGGAAGGCAGGCGGATCGCAAGGGCTGCTTAAAGACGACTGGCACCGGGTTTGACACGGCGCGGCGGGTGTCGCGCGCTCGCCCTAGGGGTACATCCCCGGACCCAAGCGAAGCCGAGGGTTTCACACCCCCGGCCCCCGTTGGATATCTGGGCCAAAACAGACGGGGCTAGGGGGTGCTGGTCGTCGACCTCGTCAAAAGTGGTTTGGCCAGACGATTCTTGGCACAGGCTGCCCCAGGACAGGCCGGTGCCAAGGATGAAGGACAGTTTGAGGAGGCTGAACCAGGTGTTGTGGTTCGGGTTCTGGAACGATAGCAGGCCCCATGTGTCGAGAACCCAGAGGCCGGAGCCAACGGTTGCGGTGAAGAGGAGCACGCTGAATGTGCCGATGCAGCGCAGGGTCGCCAGAACATGACTCAGATAGAGAACGTGGAGGATCAGGCGCAACAACAGGGTCAGCGGCAGTTGATCGTTGCCGTTGGCGATGGACCATTTCACATCGGTCCAGGGCGTCGGGTTGAAGCTGGCTGAGAGCAGCAGGAAAGCGCCAAGCCAGCGCAACAAGACTGCCATCATGTCCTCGTGTGGTTGGCGGACGATTGGTTGCGGGGGCGGCGGTTGATTTTGGGCCGGTTGGACTGATGTGCCGGTGCGGCTTGGCGGCCGCAATCAGGACGGTGCAGATCGAACCGCCCGGGCTTGATGGCGCGCGGGCAGACGGGCAGGCGACCGAAACTTGGTCGGCAGGGGCCGTGACTTTGATGTGGTGAGCTTGCCACAGTCCCAAAGACCGGGGTGGGCAGCCCGGTCCCCCGGCGGGCAACACCAGGACAGAATGTCGCGAATGCACGCGGAGGGATCGCGGCGACGCTGGAGGCTCTGCTGCGCAACGCGCCGCCGATTGCCCCCACCTCGGTCAGGGCCATGACGCCTGATCGCGAGGTGCGGGCAATTGCCCTTTTGAATTGGCGGGGTGTCGAGTTCTTTCGCACTCGGATTCGCGACAGCGAAGTGACCGACCGTTTGGCCCGTGGCGTCGGCATTTGGGGGTCGATTGCGGAATATCTGCACAACCCGGTGCAGCCTCTGGAGGCGATGCTGGCTGAACGGTTGGCGCCAAGGTAGGGGGGGTCAGAGCAGCCGCGCATTGAATGCACAATTCGTCCAAAGACAACGTCACTGCAGGTCGATCGTCGTTTTGGCCATCCGGCTATCGCAACCTTCCAACCGATCCCGCCGCCGCCAAACCTGTCCAAGCATCTTTCCGGTTTCGCTTGGCCGCGCCAGCGGCTATGGCTTGTGCGGTTTTCTGGAACGCGGGGGGTGGGGCCATGGCCAATGTTGTGGTAGTCGGCTGTCAATGGGGCGATGAGGGCAAGGGCAAGATCGTCGACTGGCTGAGCGAGCGTGCCGATATCGTCGCGCGTTTTCAGGGCGGGCATAATGCCGGCCATACTTTGGTCATCGATGGCAAGGTCTACAAGCGGAGCCTGCTGCCCAGCGGCATCGTGTGGGGCAGCAAGCTGTCGGTCATCGGCAATGGTGTCGTGCTGGACCCGTGGCATCTGATTGTGGAGATTGAGAAACTGCGCGGGCAGGGGGTGCAGATCAGCCCCGACAACCTGATGATTGCCGAGAATGCGCCCTTGATCCTGCCGATCCATGGTGAATTGGACCGCGCGCGCGAGCAACAGAACTCTGTCGCCAAGATCGGCACAACCGGGCGCGGGATCGGGCCGGCCTATGAGGACAAGGTCGGCAGGCGCGCGATCCGGGTGGCCGATCTGGCCGATGAGACGACGCTGGAGGCGCGGGTGGACCGGCTGATGGGGCATCACGACGCCTTGCGCCGCGGCCTGGGGATGCCGCCCATTGACCGGGAAAGTCTGCTGGATCAGTTGCGTGCGATTGCGCCGCAGGTGCTGCCCTATGCCAAGCCCGTCTGGAAGGTGCTGAACGAGGCGCGCAAGGCGGGCAAGCGGATCCTGTTCGAGGGGGCACAGGGTGCATTGCTGGACATTGATTTCGGGACTTATCCCTTTGTCACCTCAAGCAATGTGATCGCGGGGCAGGCGGCGACGGGGACGGGATTGGGGCCGGGGGCGATCGGTTTCGTGCTGGGGATTGTGAAGGCCTATACGACACGCGTGGGCGAGGGGCCGTTTCCGGCCGAGTTGAAGGATGCCGATGGCGAGCGGTTGGGGGCGCGGGGGCATGAATTTGGCACCGTCACCGGTCGCAAGCGGCGCTGTGGCTGGTTTGATGCGGTGCTGGTGCGGCAGACCTGTGCGACCAGCGGTGTGTCGGGGATTGCGCTGACCAAGCTGGATGTGCTGGACGGGTTCGAGACGCTGAAGATCTGTGTCGGCTATGATCTGGATGGGGTTCGACTGGATTATCTGCCGACCGCAGCGGACAGCCAGGCGCGCTGCAAGCCGATTTATGAGGAGATGGGCGGTTGGAGTGAGACCACGGCAGGGGCGCGGTCATGGGCGCAGTTGCCGGGGGCGGCGATCAAATATGTGCGGCGGATCGAGGAGTTGATTCAGTGCCCCGTCGCCCTAGTTTCCACAAGTCCCGAGCGGGACGACACGATTCTGGTGACAGACCCATTCGAGGATTGAGCCCATGGCATTGAGTTACAAGGCACGGCGGCGGTTGTCTTTGCTGGTGCTGTGCGTCGGCCTGCCGGTTTATATCGTGGTGGCGGTCAATGTGGTGGACCTGTTCGAGCGTCCGTCTTTATGGATCGAGTTCGCGGTCTATCTGGGCTTGGGGGTGTTGTGGATACTGCCGCTGAGATCGCTGTTCTTGGGCATCGGTCAGCCTGATCCGGATGCGTGACGACACCAGTGATGGGCAGAAAGAGGAGTATTTGCGCCAGTATGAAGGGGAGAGGTCGAGTTTGATGCCCGTCGGATTAAAGCTGGCGCGGCACCTTTGAGGGCCGCGCCTTGCAGTATTCAAAGTTGTTCTTGCCGGTTTTCGTCGCCGGTCGCGCATCAGCGGGCGATACGTTTGGCCTCATTCAGCAGGGGTGAGGTTTTTGGCATGCTGAACTCGCCGCGTGCCGATTTCTGGATGCGGCCTTCGCGCAGCAGTTTACCAAAGCCGCGCAGGCTGTCTTCGCGGGTTGTTTCGGGCAGGTCGGGCATTTGATCCAACTGTTGGAACAGTTGCGGGCGCGTGAAGCTGGGCGTGTCGAGGATCAAGGTGCAATATACGCCCGCCGCCTCCATCAAATCGGGCAAGCTGTCGGCACCGAGGCTTTCGGCAAATTCGGCGAAGCTTTGCTTGGCTGTCATCGAGAAAACCTGATCGAGATCTTCGTCGGCGTCAGCGGCGGATCGCGATGCGACAGCCCGCGCCATGCTGCGATAAGGGCCGGATAAAAGAGCCCCAAGGAACGTCATGCCGCGCCTTTTGCTGCTGCCGACATCCGCTGCCGCGCTGGCGGCGGCGCTGTTTGCCTTGCAGCCGGCGCACGCGGCATGGCCCGAACGCACCATCACCGTCGTCTGCGCGTCCGCCGCCGGCGGCGCCGTCGATATCACCACCCGCATCGTCACGGACCACATGGCGAAGACGCTGGGGCAAACCATCGTCGTGCAGAACGAGCCCGGCGCCGGCGGCACGCTGTCGATCGCCAACGTGAGCAAGGCCGCGCCGGACGGCTACACTCTTCTGACCATCGGAC
>JBAXXO010000284.1:0-4113 GCA_037127855.1 Alphaproteobacteria bacterium | reverse complement strand
GAAACGCGCCGATTCCCGGGGCGACCAAGGGCAGGATTGACCAGAAAGCCTGAAACCGCGTGGCCCCGTCGACCATCTGAGCCTCTTCGATGCCGTAAGGCACGTTGTCGAAAAAGCCCTTGAGGATCCAGATGGCGAAAGGCAGGTTGAAGGTGGTGTAGGCTAGGATCAATCCCGGCAGCGTTCCGACCAGATCGAGCGAACGGAAGATCGCGAACAGAGGCACCATTACCGCCACGACCGGCGCCATCCGGGTGGAGATGATCCAGAAAAACAGATCGGCCTTGCCGCGAAAATCCACCCGGCTGAGTGAATAGGCGGCAAGCGATCCGAATATCACCGAGATCAACGCGGATCCGCCCGCCGCAATAAGGCTGTTCAGGATGTAGCGGCTGAAATTGTTTTCATAAAACAATGTCTGGTAATGCTTCAGCGTCGGCGTGAAGTCGAAGAATACGCCTATGCCGGACCAATCGCCAATCGCAGGCAGCTTGAAAGCTTCCAGAAGATCCTTGAAGGACGATACGAACATCACCACGAAGGGCAGCAAGGTCCAGATCAGGTAGAATATCACAAATATGGTTGCCAATACGCGCAGGATACGTTGGACGGGCGTATCGTAATGGACAACGTCGCGGGATGCCATGGTTCAGCCCCTTCCTTTTGCGGGCCGATCAAAGACCCCGACGAGGATCTTGCCCAAGATGATGGTGACTATCAGCAGGGTCAGCGCAATCGCAGCCCCCCGGCCCAGATCGAAGAATTTGAACGCAACTTCGAATAAGTAGACCGGCAAAACTTTCGTCGAGTTCGCCGGCCCGCCACCTGTGAGCACCAGGATGTGGTCAATGAAGCGAAAGTTGTCCATGAAGCGCAGCAGGACCGCGATCAACAGCACCGGATAGAGGTTGGGCAGGATGATCGCAAAGAAGTTGCGCAAAGGCGATGCACCGTCAACCATGTTCGCCTCGAGCTGGTCGCGCGGCACCCGTTTCAACCCGGCCAGTGCTATCAGTGTGATCAGCGGTGTCCATTGCCATACATCGACAATGACAAGGGCATACATGGCGGTCTTTGCACTCGACAGGATCGAGCCCGACCCTAGGATTCCCAAGCTTTGAAATATCCAGTGATACCAGCCGAACGTGCCATTGAATAGGAACAGCCACAGCAGACCTGCCACGGCGGGCGCCATCATCATTGGCATCAGAAAAGCCGTGACAAGAAATTTTTCGTACCGCGACCCGTTGACAATCAACGCCAGCATGACCCCAATCGCCACTTGCAAGAACAGGCACATGGCAGAATATTTGAACAGCAACACCCAGCCCGACAAGAAGCGTCCATCCTTGGCCAGGTCCGTGAAGTTCTTGAAGCCGACCCATTGAACGGCACCCATATCGCCTTTCTGAAAGGCCATGATGATCAGCCAGAAGAACGGATAAAGCGAGATGAAGGCCAAAAGGGCAATCGCCGGGGCCATAAGGTAGAAGTAGTACGATTTCGTTGCGGCCGGATTGAATTGCGACGGTGCGGCAAGTTCGGCCGAGATCGGGCGCGCCTCCACCTCGGTCGATACCGCGCGGGCGCGAAAACGGGCGTCGCCTCTGTCCCGATTCAGGCCCGTCATGTCTAAGGTATCTGTCATCAGGCCACTCTCCGGCACGGCGCATGCCACAGTTCAAGACATGTGTATGCGGTAACTTTGACTGAATTGGTCGCCATGGCTAGCGCCATGGCGACCCGTTTTCTGTCGGCGGATCAGCCCGCGTTCAAGGCATCCAGTTGCGACTTCAACTCGGCACCGGTTTCAGCCGGCGACAGCTCACCTGCAAGCATTCGTTGGGTCTGGGATGCGATGATCGAGTGGTACTCGTTCGCATTGGGGATCTTCGGCCCCAGAACGAAGTTCGGATCCTTGATCCCCAGATCGTAGACCGGTGCGAAGGTCAAGGCGTTCGGCATGGAGCTTGGCCGCTTCTGGGCCGCGATCACATCCGGACGGGCCAGAACCGACTTGCGGGTCGGCGTGCCGCCCAAGCCCTTCAGCACTTCGTACTGGTTATCAGCCGAGGTGGACCACTGCGCGAAGATATAGGCCGCGCGCTGCAGTTCTTCAGAGGCGTTCTTGTTGATCGCAATGCCGCCGATGCCGCAGTTGGTGCCGTTGACCGCTTCGCCGCCGTTCTTGATCCAGTCCGGCGCGCCTTTCGGGCAGGGTGCATAGGCAGTCTTGCCGCCCGCCGCCTTGGACGTCTTTTCGTCTTCGACCGAAGCCGCGAACTCGTGGTATTGCACCTGCATGGCAATGTTGCCCGACTGATAAACTGTGTTCAGTTCCAGTGTGCCGTTGGCGAGGTTGTCCGGGTGGGACACGTCCGCCAGCGCCTTGAACTTCTCAAGGATCAGAACGGACTGCTCGTCGCCCCAGTTGGTCGCGCCTGGCGTCCTCGACCCCAGCTTGTCGTCAATGTCGTAGTCGATCCAGCGCCCGTTGGCGAAGCACATGCGCTGAATGTCAAGCTGCGTGGTCCAGGCGAAAGAGCCCTGGTGCTGAGCATAGCCATAGGGCACATCGGCCCCGCCCTCCTTGATCTTCTTCAGGAAAGTGGCGAAGTCGAGCACGTCCTGCCAGGTCGTGTCGTTGGTGAACTCCATCCGGCGACCGTACTCGGCCTCGAAATCCTTGGAATGGGCCTCAAACACGTCTTGCCGATAGAATGTACAGGCGACCGCCGCGTCGTAGGGCAAAGCCACGATGCGGTTGCCATCGTAGAAACGGCCACAGGCGGACATGAAATTCTCGAACCAGACGTCGTCGCCATAGCCCTCAGGGTCCTGCGGCAAGGTCTCGTCACCAAACATCGGGGTCAGGTCTACGTAGAAATCGGCAAAAGGCGCGCCAATCGGCTTGTCCTGCGCGTATTGCAGGACATAGTCGGCGGTGCCGGACCGCAGGTCGATGCCGGCCTTTTGCTGAACGACAGGCAAGTCATCGGTCAGGATTTCGACGGTGATTCCGGTCAAGTCATAGAAAGACTGGATCTTTTCCCGGATGGCGAACGACGGCGGCGTGTTCTCCGACAGAAACACCAGTTTCGACCCTGCGAACTGCTTCCACTTCGCTTCGTCCGATGATGCCGCTTGTACCGCGCTGCTCATGATCGTGGAATTCAGACCAACAGCAAGCGACCCCATCCCCAGCATGGAGGCACCAGCACCACCAAGTTCAAGAAACTTTCGGCGACTGATCGAGGTGTGTATCGCCTTCTTCGGTTTGTAAAACATTTCTCTCTCCCCTTTTTTTCGGCAGCGGGCCGTTCCTCGCCGCACCCTGCGTCACTTCGGCTGGCCCACCGACTCCTCAACCGGTATCAAGACCATCGAATCCAACCCATGCCGCCAATGTTACTCAAGAACGTGCATATTTGTAAATTATTTTCTTCACAAACGATTCAAAAAACTGACGTTAGCTTCTGACATCCGAAAAACTGCAAAGAAAGCAAGTTAACTACATGACTTAAAACGATTAACATTTTGGAACGGTCTTGGCAAGTTTTTCCTTGAAGCGCATTTTCACATCGTTTGGACCGGTTATGACCATCCCAATCATGTTTGGCACGCACTCCGAACCCGACTGTCGGTATCAAGCTGCGCAGAACTTTCACCATCTGCGATGTAGCTTAGGGATCATCCCCAAACCGAGACTCACGCGGCAAGGCGCTTGCGCCCCAAATGACTGGGGGCGCAAGCGGGCCGACACATGTCAGCCCTTATGATAGGTCGGCGGAAGACCCCATACGGGCGTCGGAATGCCTTCCATCCGCGCCTTCAGTTGCAGAGACAGAAACTGCGAGTAGTGGCGCGACTGGTGCAGGTTGCCGCCATGGAACCAAAGCGCCTCCTGCTGCGTGGGCTTCCACATGTTGCGCTCTTCGCCAACCCAGGGGCCCGGATCCTTGGGTGTATCCGATCCCAAGCCCCAGCATTTGCCTACCTTGTCGGCCACATCGCGCCCGATCAACTCCTCTGCCCAGCCATTCATCGAGCCATAGCCGGTGGCGTATACGATCAGATCAGCCGCCAGATGGGTCCCGTCATCCAGCATCACGC
>JBAXXO010000283.1:0-4125 GCA_037127855.1 Alphaproteobacteria bacterium | reverse complement strand
AGCAGGCCTCGGGCGGGATGCTCGACGGCTTCCGCTACATCATGGGCGAGCCGATGTTCTTCGCGACCATCGGGCTGTCCTTCTTTACCTCGTTGTTCGGCACGTCGTACATCGTGCTGCTGCCGGAGTTGGAGGGGTTGGTGGGGTGAGGGGGTCACATAACACCCCCGCTTTTTGAGGTACTCGGTTCACGAAGATGCAAGAGCGCCCGAAACGTCAAAATCAGCGTAATGACGATCAGACCAGGACCAAGCAACTGAAGATAGAAATAGTCAAACATCCCCCCCGGCGCATCGCAGTTGAAGATCATCATGCCTTCACTTCCGGCTGCCGCCTCCGCGTCAGTCGGCGCAATATAGGTCGGCTCTGCCGAACAGAAGCTGTTAAGACTCGCCCAATCGTAAACGAGGTAGACTGAAGCTGCCAACGAGAAGCCAATTTCCCATCTTGCCCCCAGCCATCGACGCGTCGCCTTCAGAACCACAATGAAGGCCAAGACCGTCAGCCCGGCAATGGCAACCAGCACAAGGATGGGGATGATCAAGAGTAGCCCCAACCCCTCACACCCCCGTCGCCGGCACACCCGTCCGCACCACAGGCCTCGGGTTCATCAAGTCTTTCCAGGCACCTAGCGCCCGGTTGACCGCTGGCCGTGCCTCACGGGCGACGAACTTCCCATGCCCCTCCCGAGTCTCCACCTTGCCATCGTGGATCGCCACATGCCCACGCGTCAGCGTATAGCGTGGCAGGCCTTTGACGGTCTTGCCCTCGAAGACGTTGTAATCAATGGCAGATTGCTGTGTCTTGGCCGAGATCGTCTTGGTCTTCGCCGGATCCCAGACCACCAAATCCGCATCCGCCCCCACCAGAACTGCGCCCTTCTTGGGATAAAGGTTCAATATCTTGGCGATATTCGTCGAAGTCACCGCCACAAATTCATTCGGCGTCAGCCGCCCGGTTTCCACCCCATGCGTCCAAAGCATCGGCATCCGGTCCTCCAACCCCCCGGTGCCATTGGGAATCTTCGAGAAATTCCCCACCCCGAACCGCTTCTGTGTGGTCGTAAACGCACAATGATCCGTCGCCACGCAAGACAGGCTGCCAGACTGCAACCCCGCCCACAGACTATCCTGATGCAGCTTGTTGCGGAACGGCGGCGACATCACCCGCTGCGCGGCATGGTCCCAATCCTGGCTGAAATACTCACTCTCATCCAGCGTCAGATGCTGGATCAAAGGCTCGCCCCAGACCCGCTTGCCCTGCTGGCGGGCGCGCCGGATCGCCTCATGCGCGTCCTCACACGACACGTGCACCACATACAGCGGCACGCCCGTCATATCGGCAATCATGATCGCCCTGTTGGTCGCCTCGCCCTCGACCTGCGGCGGGCGGGAATAGGCATGTGCTTCGGGGCCGACATTGCCCTCGGCCAGCAGTTTGGCCGTCAGTTCGGCCACCACATCGCCGTTCTCGGCATGGACCATGGCCAGCCCGCCCAGATCGCCAACCCGTTTGAAGGATTGATACATTTCATCATCGTTGACCATCAACGCACCCTTGTAGGCCATGAAATGCTTGAACGAGGTCATGCCGGCCTTGACCGACAGTTCCATATCCTCCCACACCTTCTGGCCCCACCAGGTGATCGCCATATGGTAGGAATAGTCGCAAGAGGCCCGTCCCGACTTGTTGTGCCACATTTGCGCGGCATCCATCAGCCCCTGCCCCTGCCCCGGCAGCACGAAGTCGACAAGCATCGTCGTCCCCCCCGAAAGCGCCGCCCTTGTGCCGGACTCAAAATCGTCGGTGGAGTAGGTGCCCATGAAGGGCATCTCCAGATGGGTATGCGGATCAATCCCGCCGGGCATGACATAGCAGCCGGTGGCGTCGAGTTCAGTGCCACCGCCAAGCCCTTGACCAATCTCGGTAATAATGCCGCCCTCGATGCGGACATCGGCCTTGGTGGTCAGGTCGGCGGTGACGATAGTACCGTTTTTGATGATGGTGCCGGTCATGAGGAATCCTCAGGTTGAAGGCGCACGAGGGCGCACGAAGAGGGCAAGCACAAACTGGATGACTGCAAACGGAACAAAGGAACTGGCAACTATCAACGCCGTTTGTGAAAGGCCCGAAGGCAGTGCGGACAATTCAAAGAGGATCGACGAAAGGCCCACGAGCAAAGCAATGAATGCTAAAACCAGGCCAAAAATCACGAAACTGGCAGGTCTCAGATGCACTATGCCATTGGCAATCAAGAAGATTGACGAGATGACGAGCACAAGAAAGAAAGGAGGGAACTGCAAGAGCACTGCCCAACCAAATGCCAGTTGTGGCCACCCAAGCAAAGCAAGGGCCACGGGTAGGGCGAGGAACGCGCCTGAGGTCCTGAGCGCCGAGATCATCATGTTTCGTCAGCTTTCGATCTCACCCCACCACCTCCGCCACCTCAAGCACCGCGTGCAGCAGCACATCGGTCCCGGCAGCTGCCCATTCCGGCGAAATCTCCTCGGCCTCGTTGTGGCTCAGGCCGCCGACGCAGGGGCACATGACCATCACGGTGGGGGCGATGCGGTTGATCCAGCAGGCGTCGTGGCCGGCGCCGCTGACGATGTCGCGGTGGGAATAGCCCAGCTTTTCCGCCGCTTGGCGGACGATTTTCACCAAGGTGGGGTCGAAGGTGACGGGGTCGAAGTGGCCGACCTCCTCGATGCCGATGCCAAGGCCCAGTTCGGCAGCGACAGCATGGGCTGCGCGGATCACCTCGCCTTTCATCAGGTCCAGCTTGGCTTGCTCGGGGCTTCGGATGTCCACCGTAAACACCACCTTGCCCGGGATCACGTTGCGGGAGTTGGGGAAGACCTTGACCTGACCCACAGCGCCGACGGCGTTCGGCTGGTGGCTCATGGCGATCTGGTGGACGCGTTCGGTGATCCGCGCCATGCCAAGACCTGCATTGACGCGCATGTTCATCGGCGTCGAGCCGGTGTGGGCGTCCTTGCCGGTCAGGGTGATTTCCAGCCACCAGAGGCCCTGGCCGTGGGTCACCACGCCGATTGTCTTGCCCTCGGCCTCAAGGATCGGGCCCTGTTCGATGTGCAGTTCCAGCATCGCATGCATCTTGCGGGCGCCGACCTTTTCATCGCCGACCCAGCCGATCCGGGCCAGTTCCTCGCCGAAGAATAGGCCATTCAAGTCCTTGCGGGTTTTGGCATATTCCTCGGTAAGCAATCCGGCGAAGACGCCAGAAGCCAGCATGGCGGGGGCAAAGCGCGCGCCTTCTTCGTTCGTCCAGTTGGCAATCACGATGGGGTGACGGGTCTGTATGTCGAGATCGTTCATCGAACGCACCACCTCCAAAGCACCCAGAACGCCCAATACGCCGTCATATTTGCCGCCTGTGGGTTGTGTGTCGAGGTGCGATCCCATGTAGACGGGCAAAGCTGTGGGGTCCTGACCCGAACGGGTCATGAACATGTTGCCCATTGTGTCGACCCCCATCGTCATGCCCGCATCCGCACACCAGCGGGCAAACAGATGACGGCCAGCGCTATCGGCGTCTGTCAGGGTCTGCCGGTTGTTGCCCCCGGCGATACCAGGGCCGATCTGGGCCATCTCCATCAGGCTGTCCCACAGCCGCGCGGAATTGATGCGCAAATTCTTGCCCGCTGAAGGAGATTTGGGTGCAGCCATGATCTTCTCCGTTCGGCCGCAGGGGCATTAATGCCGCTTGCAGCTTCACTTTTCCTGACCCTATGGTCAGACCAAAGCGCATCACAGCCTGACCAAGTGGTCAAGAAAAATCTGAACCGAGTTTCCCTGCGAAAATCGGACGGTGACGGAAGCTACGATCGGGAGTCTGCTGGTCTCCAAGAACGAGGAGAACAGAGATGTCGAAACGCAGGAACCATGTGCAGCATTCAAGGCGCGTTTGGCGTTGGAGGCGCTGAAGGGCCAGCGCACGGTTGCATAGCCCCTCGTTTGCTAGACGCCTGGCAGCTTCAGTTTCTGCTGCTGCTCGACGTCGATCGGTGACAGCATTCCATTCCTGACGTGTTTGCGCCGTGGGTTGTAGAAGAACTCGATGTATTCCGTTCGCCTTGCGGCGAATGCCTGCAATCGCCGCAA
>JBAXXO010000282.1:0-4151 GCA_037127855.1 Alphaproteobacteria bacterium | reverse complement strand
GCGCACATGCTCCGCCCCGATCGCATCCACCGCAATCGCCGCCACCAGCGCCGAATCGACGCCCCCCGACAGCCCCAGCAGCACCTTCTTGAACCCGGTCTTGCCCAGATAATCGCGCAAGCTCAGCACCATCGCATGATAATCCGCCTCCAGCGAGGCTGGCAGCAAAGCCTTCTCGCCCGGCAACGCGCGCCACCCCTCCGCCGTTTCCTCAAAATCGACATGGCGCAAGTCGGTCTCGAATTGCGGCATCTGCACCATCAACGCCCCGCCGGGGTTCAGCACAAAGGATGCGCCGTCAAACACCTGATCATCCTGCCCGCCCACCATGTTCAGATAGACCAGCGGCAAGCCGGTTTCTACCACCCGCGCCACCATCAGGTTGCTGCGGAGCTCGGGCTTGTCGCGGTGGTAGGGGCTGCCATTGGGCACCAGCAAGATATCGGCCCCAGTCTCCATCAGCGTTTCGCAGACCTCGCTATGCCAGGCATCCTCGCAAATCGGCGTGCCGATGCGCAGCGGGCCGACGCGGTAGGGCCCCGAGATATCGGCCTCGCCGAAAATCCGCTTTTCGTCGAACACCCCGTCATTGGGCAATTCATGCTTCAAGATCACGGCGGCAACCCGGCCCGCCTCCAGCACGTGATAGCCGTTGTACAGCCGCCCGCCGCGCAAATGCGGCCCGCCGATCCCCAAAACCGGCCCCTCTGCTACCGCCAGCGCCAGCCGCGCGATCGCGGCCTCGGCCTGCGCCACAAAGGCCGGTTTCAGGATCAGGTCCTGCGTCTGATAGCCGGTGATGAACATTTCAGTCAGCGCCACCATCTGCGCCCCCGCGTCACGGCCCTGCCGCCATGCCGCCAGCGCCAGGGCCGCATTCGCCTCCAACGCTCCCAACGTCGGGTTCAACTGCGCCAATGTCAGGCGAAAGGTCCGGGCCATGCTGTCTCTCCGCGTTCTCAAGCGCTGTTCTAGCAGGTTGGGCGGCAAGGGAAAGCCTGCCTGCCGCCTGACAGCTTGTCACAGCCCGGACCGACGGTTAGTCTGCGCGCAACGCAGCAGGGGACGCATAGATGCAGAGCGCGCCAGTCAGTTGGATCGGGGTCAGACGGATCGGGATCAGTCGGATCAGCGTCGTGGTGACGGGGCTTGCGCTCGGCCTTGGCATGGCGGCCCAGGCGCAACAGGTGGTGACCAAGCAATATGATGACGGTTCGGTCTATGAGGGCACCTTCAAGAACGGCCGTCAGGATGGCACCGGCACCTACACCCTGCCCAACGGCTATATCTATACCGGCGCTTGGGTCGATGGGCAGATCAAGGGTCAAGGCACCGCCCGCTATCCCAATGGCTCGGTCTATGAGGGCAGTTTCGAAAAGGGCAAGCCGGTCGGCACCGGCAAGATCACCTTCCCCGATGGCGGCACCTATCAGGGCGACTGGACAGCGGGGGCCATGACGGGGCAGGGCGTCGCCACCTATGCCAATGGCGCGGTCTATACCGGCGCCTTTGTCGAGGGAAAACAGCAGGGCAAAGGCGTCATGACCGAACCCGGCGGCACCAGATATGACGGTGACTGGGTCGCGGGCGTCAAGCAAGGCAAGGGCCGCTTCACCTATGCCGACGGCACGGTCTACGAAGGCGACCTCGAGGCCGGCAAACGCGATGGCACCGGTCAGCTGATCATGCCCGGCGGCCTGACCTATCTGGGCGACTGGTCCGATGGCCAGATCAACGGCACCGGCAAACTGACCCAACCCAATGGCGACGTCTATGAGGGCAGCTTCAAGAACGGTCAGCGCGATGGCGCGGGAAAGGTCACCTATGCCAATGGCGACACCTATCTGGGCGAATTCGCCGCCGACAAACGCCAGGGCAAAGGTGCCTTTTCCGCCAAGGATGGCACCAGATACGAAGGCAACTGGGTCGCCGGCCGCATGGAAGGATCAGGCACTATGACCTATCCCGACGGCTCGGTCTATGATGGCGCCTTCAAGGCCGACCAGCCCGACGGTCAGGGCCAGATCACCTATCCCGACAAATCCACCTATCAGGGCCAATGGACCGCCGGCGTCATCACCGGCAAGGGCCGCGCGACCTATGCCAACGGCGTCACCTATGAAGGCGAGTTCGTCGCCGCCAAACCCCAGGGCCGCGGCGTCATGACCGACCCCGCAGCCTATACATATGACGGCGCATGGCAAGCCGGCCAGCGCGAGGGCGAGGGCACCGCGACCTACAAGGATGGCACCGTCTATAGCGGCCATTTCACCGCCGGTCTGCGCGACGGCAAAGGCAGCCTCAAAACCCCCGACGGCTTTGCTTATACTGGCGACTGGAAGGCGGGCGTCATCGACGGCACCGGCATCGCGACCTATCCCGGCGGCGACGTGTATGAGGGCAGCTTCAAGGCCGGCAAGCGGGAAGGCACCGGCAAACTGACGTACAAGGCTGGGCAGCAAAGCGCAGGCGTCTGGCGCAACGGCATCCTGACCGCTCCAGACCCAGCCCCGGCTCCAGATCCGGCCCAGACTCCACCGGCGGCCGCAGCCGGCAACTGACCCCCCACTCAGGGGGCGGTCACGCTCAGAACTGAAAATTCACCGCCTGATCCAGTTCGGCCACGGTGATATCCTGAACCAGAATATGGATCGAGCGATAGTCGATCCGCACATCATCGCCCTTGACCACAAAGGTCAGCTCCGCCCGGCTGTCCGCGGCAAGGATTCGGATTACATCCTCCCCTGCGGTGAAATCAGTGATGCGGTCCCAGCCGTCACCCAGATCGAACCTGAACTCATCGGCCCCCAGCCCCCCGCTCAGCAGGTCGCCGCCCGTGCCACCGTCCAGCCGGTCCGCCCCGCGACCGCCGTAGAGTTGATCATAGCCACTACCGCCCAGCAGATGATCGGCCTTGATCCCGCCAAACAGATCATCGTCGCCGCCCAAACCTGCCACGACCATCCGGAGCCGCGCTTGGTTCCCCCAAGGCTCCCACCCATTGTCCCAATAATTGTCGCCCATCCAAACGTCGTCATAAGTCCGCCCGTCCAGCTTGGTCACCAAGGGCGTGTCGTCCAACGGGTTCGCCATGCTGCCAAGCAGATTACCCGACGCGTCGCGCATCGTCAGCCCGGTGACCGCCAACGAGAATGGTGCCGCCGCCATGGCCTCGAACGGCGAAACACTGGCCCCCGCACGGGCCAAATCATACAACACCCGCACATCCTCGCCCAGATTGTCGGGGAATGTGCCTTTGGCCGTGACGGTCAAGCCATTCAGCGTCAGACTTGCCACAGTCTCACTGACATGCACGGCAAACACCACCTGCCCGCCATCGGTCAAGGTCAGGCCCGCCACCGAATAGGCCGCCAGATCGTTGAACAAGGCGTTGCGTTCGGGCCGCGTCAGCGTGTCAATATGCGCCACCTGCTCGAATAGCCCGGCAAGCTCGCCAAACTGGGAAAAGGTCAGTGGCAGCTTCCCGTCCAAGGCCACCACGACATCGCCCGAAGTCAGCCGATAGCCCGCATTGTCCATGGTCAGCGTCAGAACACTGGCCTTGTCGCACAAGATCTCCAGCTTTGACAGGGTACCGGTCGCCAGACCGGTGTCGATCGCCGTCATCAATGCGTCCAATGTCGCAACCGGCCCGATCCCGCTGCCCGACAGCCTCATCTCATAGCTGACCTTCTGCGCCGGCCATGTGTCATGGTCCCAATAGACCTGCGACACCCGGATCAGCTTTGAAGACAATTGCAACACCTTGACCGCGCCAAAACGGTCACCATCCATCAAGGCATCAAAGGCATGTTCATTGGCCCATGTCATGGGCGAAGGGTCTAAAAACCCCTCCATCGTATCAAAAAACGCAGATTTCAGCGCCATGGTCGGCATATGACTTCTCCTCACCAATTCATTCCTGTTTCGTAGCAGTTACTTTGATTCTTTTGCAACTGTTGGTAGGCACGTGTCATGAAATCCACGATGGTCCTTGCCTTGATCCTGACCCTTACTCTGGTGGCCTGCGACGACGGCCAGACCCGCATGGCGCTGCAGGTGCAGGGGGTTGGCGGACAACTCGCCTACGGAGCGCCGACCCTCGATGCCGCCAAACGCAGTTTTTTCGGCGATGACACGTCGCTTGGGGG
>JBAXXO010000281.1:0-4163 GCA_037127855.1 Alphaproteobacteria bacterium | reverse complement strand
CGAACCCGGTTCGCCGAGCGTGGCGATATGGCTATTTCTGGCTCCGCCTAGAGCGAGTTGCGTTCAATCAGGTTCACCTGATTGAACGCAACTCGCAACATTACCAACGACTTGCCTGTCTTGGGTTGCACTCAATCTGAATCAGATTGAGTGCAACCCGCTCTAAGCAGCTGTTTCTTATTGACAACGCCGCGTTCCTGAATGAACAAGCGGTCATAGATCGAACCGTTCGATACGTTCGTGAAAAGGTCCCTCGGGATACCGGGACTTCAGCCATCCAGCGATTTGCTGTGGCAACCATTTGCGCGACAGCTTTCCGGCAACCTGCCCGCACAGAGCTGGATCGAATGCCAAAAGGCAGGGCTTGGGCTGGCGAGGATGTCGCCGGGTGCACATTCGAACAATTGGTGGGAAGCTTGGGGATCAAGGATGTGATCCGAGGTACAAAGATCGTTTAGAACCTTCGATGAGGTCGTGGCCGACTGTAACGGTCAACCTTGCCAAGGCGGATCCTGGCATGGGGCTATCGGGTGGGGTCTAGCACGAATCTGAACCGAACCCAGACGCGTGAAAACCCGGAAAATCGGATCGGCGGCCGTTCTTGGCGCTATTCCACGGTCACGGATTTTGCCAAATTGCGCGGCTGGTCCACATCGGTGCCTTTGGCGATGGCAGTGTGATAGGCCAGCAGTTGGGCCGGCACGGCGTAAAGGATGGGGGCAAAGATGCCGGTCTGCGGCAAGGTCAGGGTGGCCCATGTGCCATGTCCGGCCTCAGCTATGCCCTGTGCGTCGGAAATCAACAGGATCTTGCCATGGCGGGCCATCACCTCTTGCATATTGGAGACCGTCTTTTCGAACAGGGCGTCCCGAGGGGCCAGCACGATCACCGGCACACGGGCGTCGATCAGGGCGATCGGGCCGTGCTTCAACTCGCCCGACGCATAGCCTTCGGCATGGATATAGCTGATTTCCTTAAGTTTCAGCGCGCCTTCAAGGGCGAGGGGGAACATCGCGCCACGGCCAAGAAACAGCACGTCCTGCGCCCCGGCCAAGGTCTCGGCGATGGCAGCGATGTCGTTTGACAGGCCAAGGGCATGGTTGATCAGGCCGGGCAGGGCGCTGAGATCGGTCAGATGTGCAGATAGCGCCGCAGCGTCGATCCGACCCCGGTCCAGCCCGGCCTTCAGCGCCAGCAGGGCGAGGGTGATCAACTGGCAAGTGAATGCCTTGGTTGAGGCCACGCCGACCTCGATTCCGGCCATGATCGGCAAGGCAAGACCGCTTTCGCGGGCGATGGAGGAGGTCGGGACATTGACCACGGCCACGACCTTGGCGACTTTGCCAACTGCATAGCGCAGCGCGGCCAGCGTGTCGGCAGTTTCGCCCGACTGGCTGATGAACAAGGCCCAAGATCTCGGCGATAGCGGAGGTTGCCGGTAGCGGAATTCCGAGGCCACGTCAATATCGCAAGGCAGGCCTGCGATCTGCTCGAACCAATATTTCGCGACATGGGCGGCGTACGCGGCGGTGCCACAGGCCACCATGGTCACGCGGTCGACCCCGGTGAAGTCGACCTCGGATGGCAGGTCCAGGGTGGGTGCCGACCCGCCGCTTGTGTAGTGGCGCAGGACATCGGCGATTACGACCGGCTGTTCGGCGATTTCCTTGGCCATGAAATGCTTGTAACCGGCCTTTTCGATGCGGGTGGCGCCGATGTGGATGCGGGTTTCGGTGCGGTGGGACAGGCGGTCCTGACTGTCGTAGATCGTGGCGCCCTTGCGGGTGATGACGGCCCAGTCGCCCTCTTCCAGATAGGTGATGCGGTCGGTCATCGGCGCAAGAGCGATGGCATCCGATCCCACAAACATCTCGCCCGCGCCATGGCCTATGGCGAGGGGACTGCCTTTGCGGGCCGCGATGATCAGGTCATCTTCACCCTCAAACAAGAAACACAGTGCGAAAGCTCCGGTCAGCCGATTGATCGTGTTCCTAGCGGCCTCGGTCGGGGTTTGGCCAAGGTCCAGCAGATGGCGTGCCACCAGCGCGACGGTTTCGGTGTCGGTCTCGGATTCGGGGACAAGCCCGTGCAAGGCAAGCTCGGCGCGCAATTCGCGAAAATTCTCGATGATGCCGTTATGGACGACCGCGACCGGACCCGAGCGGTGTGGGTGCGCATTGGTGGTCGTCGCGGTGCCATGGGTGGCCCAGCGGGTGTGGCCAATGCCGGATTTGCCGGCAAGCGGGTTGTGGACCAGCAGATCGGACAGATTGACAAGCTTGCCCACGGCACGGCGACGGTCCAGTGAGCCTTGATTGACTGTGGCGATACCGGCCGAATCATAGCCGCGATATTCCAGACGTTTTAGCGATTCGACCAACAGGGGGGCCGCCTCGTGATGGCCCAGAACGCCGATGATGCCACACATCAGGATCTTCCCTTCGCGGCTTTGATGGCGCGCAGGCGGTCCATCAACTTGGTGGCCAGTCCCGCTTTGTTGATCTGCCGCGCTCGGGCAAAGCCCACGGCTGCGACCGGGACATCCTGGGTTATGACCGAACCAGAGGCCGTCAGGGCATCGTCGCCCACCGTCACCGGTGCGACCAGCATGGTGTCAGACCCGATGAAGGCGCGCTTGCCGATGGTCGTGCGATGTTTCAAGACGCCATCGTAATTGCAGGTCACGGTGCCTGCCCCGATATTGGTGAATTCGCCGATATCGGCATCACCGATATAGGTCAGGTGGCCGATCTTGACGCCTTCGCTCAAGATCGAATTCTTGATCTCGACAAAGTTGCCAACATGGACATCCTCGGCCAGCTCGGCGCCGGGGCGCAGGCGGGCAAAAGGGCCGACCACGGCCCCGCGCGAGATGTGGCAGCCTTCCAGATGGCAAAAGCTTTTGATTTCGGCGCCGGATTCGACGGTTACGGCGGGGCCGAAGACGACGTTGGGGCCCACCACGGCGTCGCGGCCGATATGGGTGTCAAGCGCGAAAAACACGGTTTCGGGGGCGGCCAGCGTGATGCCGTTGTCAAGGGCATCGGCGCGGGCTCGGGATTGAAACTGCGCCTCGGCGGCGGCCAGTTGCTGCTTTGTGTTGATGCCAAGGGTTTCACTCTCGTCGCAGGTGACATAGCCGCAGGACAGACCCTCGGCACAGGCCAGTTCAACGATGTCGGTCAGGTAATACTCTTGCGCCGCGTTCTGATTGCCAACTTTTGCCACCAGCCGAAGCAGGGTCTGAACATCGGCACAGACCACGCCGGAATTGCACAGGGTGATGGCGCGTTCGGACGGGCTGGCGTCTTTGTATTCGACGATTTTCAAAAGCTGATCGCCCTCCGTCACAAGCCGGCCATAGCGGGCGGGGTCTTTGGCGGTGAAGCCAAGGATCACGACGGCATGATCAACTCGGGCGGACAGCATGTCTCGCAGGGTTTCGGGACGGACAAAGGGCGTGTCACCATACAAAACGATAGCCTCGCCGGTGGTGTCGGCCAGTAAGGGGGCCGCCTGTGCGACGCCATGGGCGGTGCCAAGCTGCGGCTCTTGCAATACGCACTCACAGGCGGGGTCAAAGGCGCGTGCGGATGCCGTGACCTGTGCGGCACCATGACCGGTGACAACAACGATGCGGGCCGGGTCGAGGGCACGGCCGGCGGTCAAGGCGTGGTGCAGCATGGGCACGGCGGCAAGGGGGTGCAGCACCTTGGGCAAATCGGAATTCATCCGTGACCCCAGACCCGCTGCCAGAACGATCAGTGAAACCTGCATGCCGCCTCTTTCCTTGTTTTGTGCGGTGTCTTACTTCCATTCCACATGGCTGCAAAGGGCTGGGTGCTCACGGCATGTTACAGGGGGCGGATGCGGTGACTAAGGGCACAGTGGTTTTTGATCTGGATGGAACGCTGGCGGATACGGCGATGGATCTGCTGGCGGCGGCCAATGCCTGCTTTGACCAGCCCATGTTGGGGCCGCAGGATGCAGTGACGGCGTTTGCCGGTGGTCGACAGATGCTGCGTGTCGGGTTCGACCGTTTGGGTCGGCCATGGAGCGAGGCCGATGTCGACCGGGTCTATCCGCGTTTGCTGGAAGCCTACGGTACGGCGATTTGTGTGCACACGCGGCTGTATCCGGGCGCCGTGGCGGCGGTCGAGGCG
>JBAXXO010000280.1:0-4173 GCA_037127855.1 Alphaproteobacteria bacterium | reverse complement strand
GCACTTGGGTTCGCCGGTTGCCTCGCCGCGCCATAAGGCTATTGTGGCCCTCATTCATGGGGGCGGATCAATGGCGATCAGGTTTGACAACAGCTATGCGCGTGATCTGCCCTGGGCCAGTCTGCGGCTGGACCCGGCGGTGGCACCGGCGCCGCAGATGCTGGTGTTCAATCAGGATCTGGCGCGGGATCTGGCGCTGAATGTGACCCCGCAGCAGGCGCAGGCGTGGTTTTCGGGTGCGGCGGTGCCGCCGGGGGCCACGCCTGTGGCGCTGGCCTATGCAGGCCATCAGTTCGGTGGCTTTTCGCCGCAACTGGGCGACGGGCGAGCGCATCTGCTGGGCGAGGTTCTGGGCCTTGATGGGCGGCGCTGGGATGTTCAGTTGAAAGGATCGGGGCGCACGCCGTTTTCACGCGGTGGCGATGGCAAGGCCGCGACGGGTCCGATGCTGCGGGAATACCTGATATCCGAGGCCATGGCCGCATTGGGCGTGCCGACGACGCGGGCGCTGGCCGTGGTGGCGACGGGCGAGCAGGTTCTGCGCAATGAAGGCTTGCTGCCGGGGGCCGTTCTGGCACGGGTGGCGGCCAGCCATATCCGGGTTGGCACCTTTCAGTTCTTTGCCGCTCGCAGGCAGTTGGCCGAGCTTGAGGCGCTGATGCAGTATACCATTGCCCGGCATTTTCCTTGGGTGGAGGGTGCTTTGGGGTTGTTTGATGCGGTGGTGGAACGGCAGACTAGGCTGATTGCACAATGGATGGGCTTGGGCTTTGTGCATGGGGTGATGAACACCGACAACATGGCACTGTCGGGCGAGACGATCGATTATGGTCCCTGCGCCTTCATGGACGCCTATGCGGCGGGGACTGTGTTTTCCTCGATCGACCGGGGGGGGCGCTATGCCTATGGCAATCAACCCTCGATGATGGTTTGGAACCTAGCGCGGCTGGCCGAGGCGCTGTTGCCGTTTATCGACCCGGACGAGGGCCGCGCCCTCGAGATTGCCAATGCGCGGCTTGAAGCGATCTCAGGGTTGTATGCGCGGGCCTGGCTGGCCGAGATGCGCCGCAAGCTGGGGCTTGAGGGGGCAGATCCGGCAGATGCGGACTTGGTCGCCGATCTGCTGGCACTCCTGCCGGGGCGCGACTGGACCTTGACCTTTCGGCGGGGATTTGCGGGTTTGGGCGAATGGCGCGTGCGCTGGCTGGACCGCGCGGGCCCAGGGGCCGAAGCGCGGGTGCTGGCCGCGAACCCCTGTGTGATCCCGCGCAATCACCGGGTCGAAGCGGCGCTGCAGGCCGCGACGGCGGGGGATATGGGACCGTTTGTCGACCTGCTGGCGGCGGTGCGTGACCCTTTTGGTGCCGAGGCCGGCCGTGAGAGATTTGTCCTGCCGCCGCCGGGGAATGTGGCACCCTATATCACGTTTTGCGGCACCTGACGGGACTTGCGGGCGGCGGGATGGCGCTGTCTTGTGATCGCATGACTGCGCGTTCGGAACTTCATGACCGATTGTCGGCGTCGCTGCATGAGGCGCGTAGGCTGCCGCTGGATGCGGTGGCCAAACGGTCCGGGGTTAGCCAGATCGAGCGCGGGTAATCCTTGCCCACCGTCGCCACATTGTGGACCCTGACACAAGCGCTGCAGGTCGAATTCGCGGGCCTGCGGGAGGGATGTCCCAGCCCCAGCATTCAGGTGCTGAGAGCGGAGGCGGCGCTGGTCATCGGCGGAATCTTGTGATCCGCATCCTGTCACTGGCCGATGCAGCGCGTTGTCCGGCGGACCGGCCTCTTGGGCAGCATTGCCAAGGCAAACCTGCTCTCGCCCAAGAATATCTGGGCAAAAGCGAGTTGGGTTCTATCAGGGAAACCTGATTTAGAGCGAGTTGCGTTCAATCAGGTTCACCTGAATGAACGCAACACGCCATATTCCCGACGGCTTGCCTGTCCTGGATTGCATTCAATCTGAATCAGATTGGGTGCAATCCGCTCCAAGCAATGAAGGGTCAGGCGAGGCCGATCATGCGCCTGATATCCTGCGGTGTGGACCCTTCGGCGCGGTATCTGGCGAGGGCGCGGGCGTCGTCGCGCTTGGCCAGACGTTTACCTTGGTCGTCGCGAATCAGGCGGTGGTGGTGGTAAAGCGGGGTCGGCAGCGCCAGCAGGTGTTGCAAGGTGACCTGCAGCGGGGTGGCGGACAGCAGGTCTTGGCCGCGCGTCACCTCGGTGATGCCTTGGAACGCGTCATCGACCACCACCGCGAGGTGATAGGCGGTGCCGATGTCGCGGCGCGACAGGATGATGTCGTCGGCAAGTTGGCGCGGGTTGAAGCGGTGATGCTGGCCGCTTTCGATGAAATCCAGATCGGGCAGCGTCGCGGTTGCGCGCGCCATGTTCAGCCGCAGCGCACCGCTGGCATGGCCTGCATTGCGGCAGGTGCCCGGATAGGGCGTCTCTGCCGCGCCCTGCGGGGCGGACAGGAATGTGGGCATGGCGGCGCGGATGTCGGCGCGGGTGCAGATGCAGTGATAGGTCAGGCCCAGGTCGGACAATTGGTCAAGGGCGGTCTGATAGGCCGTGCTGCGCGTCGACTGGCGCAGGGTCGGGATTTGCCAGGTCAGGCCAAGCCAGTGCAGATCGTCATAGATCGCCTGTTCATAGGCTGGTTTGCAGCGTGTCTGGTCGATATCCTCGATCCGGATCAGAAACTGGTCGCCGCGCGCTGCTGCGGTCAGGGCAGCGAAGGCGTGGCCCAGATGCAGCGGGCCGGTGGGCGAGGGCGCAAACCGGGTTATCCGAGCCATTGGGTGAACGCCAGTTTGGCGCGGTCGGTATAGGCCTTGTAGCGCGTCTGGCGGCCCTTGCGGCCCGACTTGGCGTCGATCGGGGGGAACAGGCCGAAATTGACGTTCATCGGCTGAAAGGTCTTGGCCTCGGCCCCGCCGGTGATATGGGTGATCAGCGCGCCCATCGCGGTTTCGGGCGGCGGTGGGGGCAGGCTGCGGCCAAGTATTTCGGCGGCGGCCATGCGGCCTGCGACAAGGCCCATGGCGGCAGATTCCACATAGCCCTCGACCCCTGTGATCTGGCCGGCAAAGCGGATATTGGGGCGGCTGCGCAGGCGCATCTGGTCATCCAGCAGCGTGGGCGAGTTGATGAACGTGTTGCGGTGTATGCCGCCCAGTCGGGCGAAGCTGGCATTTTCCAGGCCCGGAATCATCTTGAAAACAGCGGTTTGTGCGCCGTACTTCATCTTGGTCTGGAAGCCCACCATGTTGTAGAGTGTGCCCAGTTTGTTGTCGCGCCGCAATTGCACCACGGCATAGGGTTTGACCTGCGGGTCATGGGCATTGGTCAGGCCGACGGGTTTCATCGGGCCGTGGCGCGGGGTTTCCGGGCCGCGTTCGGCCATGACCTCGATCGGCAGGCAGCCGTCGAAATAGGCGGCGGCCTCGTCGGGTTTGAATTCGGTCTTTTCGGCGGCGGCTAGGGCGGCGATGAAGGCGTAATACTGGTCGCGCGTCATCGGGCAGTTCATGTAGGCGGTCTGTTCCTCGGCTGTGTCGCCCTTGTCGTAGCGGCTTTGCATCCAGGCAACAGACATATCGACCGAGTCGGCATAGACGATGGGGGCGATGGCGTCGAAGAACGCCAGCGCCTCGGTGCCGGTTTCGGCGCGGATCGAGTGCGCCAGCGCGGTCGAGGTCAGCGGGCCGGTCGCCACGATCCACAGACCACAGGTTGGCAGGTCGGTCACCTCGGCGCAGGAGGTGGAGATCAGGGGATGCGATCTAAGCCGGGCGGTAACATGTGCGGCAAAGGGGTCACGGTCAACGGCAAGGGCGCCGCCGGCGGGCAGGCGGTGCGCCTCGGCCGATTGCAGGATCAGGCCACGGGCGGCGCGCATTTCCCAGTGCAGCAGACCAACGGCATTTTGTTCGCTGTCATCCGAGCGGAAGGAGTTTGAGCAGACCATTTCGGCGAAATCGCCGCTGCGATGGGCGAAGGTTTTCACCTGCGGCCGCATTTCGTGCAAGACGACCTGCACGCCCATTTCAGCGGCTTGCCATGCGGCCTCGGAACCGGCCATGCCGCCGCCGATGATGTTCAAGACTGTCATGGGCCGGTCTTAAGGCATGCGGCGGCAAAAGAAAAGGCCGGGACGGTGTTGTTG
>JBAXXO010000279.1:0-4174 GCA_037127855.1 Alphaproteobacteria bacterium | reverse complement strand
GGATTGGTCAAGCCAGTTCATCAGGCGTGCCCGGGTTCGGGGGTCGAAGGTCAGGGTTTGGGGGCTGGCAAAGGCGGCGACAAGGCTTGCCTGGTCGGGGGCGAGGGTGACGAGGCCAGGCCGGGCAAAGAAGGCGCGACCGAGGGTGATGACGGGTTTGTCGAAGAAGAAGGCCTGCAGGCCCATCGAGGAGTTGAGGGTGACGACGGCCTGACTGCCGGCCAGTTGGGTAAAGCTGTCGGTTTCATTGTCAAGGATGACGCGGCCGGTGGCCAGCAGGGGGGCGAGGGCGGCGGCGAGAGGGTCGCGGGCCGATGGGTGCTCCTTGAGGCGCAGGTGCCAGCCGGTCGGCAGGTGCGGCGCGGCGCGGGTGAGGGCCTGCACAAAGCCCGCCATGCCGCCCGTCCAACCGGCAAACAGGGTGACCTGACTGTCATTGGGCACCTGCAGGGGGCAGAACAGATACAGGCCGTTGGGCGTTCCATGTGCCTGGCCCACATCGGCGCGGCGTGAGGGGCGGGCGGTCAGGCCCTGGCCCATCGCGCGCCAGCCCTCGCCCTCGGGTTGGCCTGACAGGTCGACGGTCATGGCCGAGCTTTCGGCGTTGACGCCGAGAGGGTCGATGGTGATGCGGTCTGGAACTGGGGCAAGCTCGCAGGCAAGCGTGCCGCAGCCGGCGTCGCGGGCGGCAAGCAGAAAGGCCTGTCGTGAGCCGCCGAGGCCGTTCCAAGCCACGGCCACAGCACCGGGATTGGCCGCGAACAGCCGCCGGGCGCCGTTGTATTGCAGGCGGATCAGATGCGATTTCAGCCAGCGTCCCACACCCTGCGGCTGACGTTTGGCGCGCGACAGGCAAAGGGCGACGCGGGCCGTGGTTTCAGGATGGTCGCGCCTCGCCCATGGGATCGTCCAAAGCCGGCGGCCACCGCCGTCGGCTTGGGCAAGGGCGACAAACACCGCCTGTTTGTGGGCCTTCCATTCAGCAGGGTAAAGGATCATGAGGGCGATCAGACTTTTCTCGGAAAAGGTTCGGGTGCCAGTGCCACGACCTGGCCCCAAGCGGCGGCGCCCTAAAAGCCAAGTTCCGCCATGTCATACCATGCGTTACCCAGATTAACAGTGCGAACTGACGGCCTGTTGCGGGTACCTCATGCTGCCTGTGGCTGCATGGCGCGTTCGCGGATCGGCAGATGGATCAGTGCAGAAAATGCCCCGACGCCGACACCCACCCACCAAACGGTGGTATAGCCGCCGGTCAGGTCATACATCCGCCCACCGAGCCAGACCCCCAGAAACGAGCCGATCTGGTGGCTGAGGAAGACAAAACCGTACAGCGTCCCCATGAAGCGAAGCCCGTAGATATGTGCAACCAGACCCGAGGTCAGCGGGACGGTGGCCAGCCACATCGCGCCCATCGTGGCCGAGAACAAAAGCACGCTGACCGGCGTCATCGGCAGCATGATGAACAGGGCCGACACCACCGTCCGCCCGGCATAAATGGCTGCCAGCAAGTATTTCTTGGGGTAACGCTTGCCCAGCCAGCCCGCCAGGATACTGCCCGCGATGTTAAACAGGCCGATGACCGAGATCGCCACCGCACCCAGCGCCGAGGTCGTGGTGATGCCGATGGCGGCCAACATGCCGTTCGGGTCGATCGCGCCGCATTTCTCGGTGATAAAGGCCGGGAAATGCGCGGTGATGAAAGCCAACTGATAGCCGCAGGAAAAGAATCCCATGAAGATCATCAGGTAGGACGGGTCCTTGAAGGCGCGGATCAAGACCGTGCCAAGGCTTTCTTCCAGTTCGGCTCGGCTGGCCACGCTGGGGCTGCGCAGAAACGGCAGCGCAAGCAGGGTGAGCAAGATGACGACAGAAAAGATCACGAACACCGTCTGCCAGTGATAATGGACCAGCAGGGCCTGCGCAACCGGGGCACCAAAGACCTGGCCAGCCGAGCCTGCGGCGGTGGCAATGCCAAGGGCGAGGCTGCGACTCTCGGGCTTGGCGGCGCGGCCGACGATGGCGAGGATGACGCCAAAGCCGGTGCCTGCGATGCCAAAGCCGACAAGGATTGACAGGGCCTGCATCTGGCCCGGTGTCACGGCATAAGAGGACAGCAGTAGCCCGGCGGAATACAGCAGCGCGCCCAGAATGATCGCCAGGCGGTCGCCAAAGCGTTCGGCAAGCGCGCCAAAGATCGGTTGCCCTATTCCCCAGGCCAGATTTTGAATTGCGATTGCCATCGAGAAATCGGCGCGCAGCCAGCCAAACTCGGCGGCGACCGGGATCTGGAAAACGCCAAAACTGGCGCGGATCGAAAAATTCAGCACCAATATGAAACAGCCCGCAATCATGATCGGGGTGAATAGGCCGGATTTGGTCATGCAAAATGTCCTGTCAGTGGACGCGGTATAGTCATGGGCGGCGCGAGGTCAAACGAATTCGTGTCACAGGCAGGATCAGCCGAGGTGACGCAGGCCGCGTGCAGCGGCAAGGTCGATCTGGCGTTGCCGCTCGCGAAACCTTGCGCGGTCGGCGGCGTCATGTTCATCGACACAATGCGGACAGCAGACGCCGTTTTCAAACTGTGGGTTGGCGCGATCCTGGGCCGACAATGGGCGGCGGCAGGCACGGCAGGTGGTAAAGTCGCCCGCGTCAAGGCCGTGGCCGACCGACACCCGCGCGTCAAACACAAAGCATTCGCCTTGCCAGAGACTGGCGGTGGCCGGGATTTCCTCGAGATATTTCAGGATGCCGCCCTGCAGGTGGAACACGTCGGTCACGCCCTGCCCCAGCAGGTAATTGGTCGACTTTTCGCAGCGGATGCCGCCAGTACAGAACATGGCAATGCGTTTGTTTTGGAAGCGGTCCTTGTTGGCCTGCCACCATGCCGGGAAGTCGCGGAAGGTCCGCGTGCCGGGGTCGATAGCACCGGCAAAGGTGCCGATCTGCACCTCGTAATCGTTGCGGGTGTCGATGACGGCGACATCGGGGGCGGTGATCAGGGCGTTCCAATCCTGCGGGGCGACGTAATGGCCGGTGGCGGCCAGCGGGTCGACATCAGGCTGGCCCATCGTCACGATCTCGCGCTTGATGCGGACCTTCATACGGGTGAAGGGCGGAATGTCGGCCTGGCTTTCCTTGTGTAACAACGCAGCGCAGCCGGGCAGTGTGCGGATATGGGCCAGCACGGTGTCGATGGCGGCACGGGTGCCGCAGATGGTGCCGTTGATCCCTTCGCCTGCCAGCAAAAGCGAGCCTTTGACGCCCTGATTGCTGCACAGGGTCAGCAGGCCCGGGCGCAGGGTGCCGGGGTCGACAAAGCGGGTGAAATGATACAGGGCAGCGACGGTCAGCATGGGCGCGGCATAGGGGTTTTGCGGCCAGCGGGCAAGACGGCTTGACAGGGGTAGCACGACCGTGTCGGCTTGACCAAGGGCCTGCGCGACCCTACCGGTATCATTCTGCGAAAGGTTCCAATATGCATGCGCCAGACGAAGCCCTGATCGTGATCGACGTGCAGAACGACTTTTGCCCGGGCGGCGCGCTGGCCGTGGCCGAGGGTGACAGCATCGTGCCACTGATCAACGCGCTGATGACCCGGTTTCACACAGTGATCCTGACGCAAGACTGGCACCCGCCTGATCATAGCTCCTTCGCCGACATGCATCCGGGCCATGCTCCCTTTACCCAGATCGACATGCAATATGGTCGGCAGACCCTGTGGCCGCGCCATTGCGTGCAAGGCACTGACGGGGCCCGATTCCATCCCGCCCTGCACGCCGACCTGGCGCAGATGGTCCTGCGCAAGGGATTTCGCCCGGAAATCGACAGCTATTCGGCACTGTTCGAGAATGATCATGCGACGGTGACCGGGTTGCAAGGCTATCTGACCACGCGCGGTGTAAGGCGGCTGACCATGGTTGGGCTGGCCACCGATTACTGTGTGGCCTATTCGGCGCTGGACGCGGCGCGGCTGGGCTTTGACGTCACGGTGCTGCAACACGCCTGCCGGGCCATCGATCTGGGCGGATCGCTGGCGCTGCAACAGTCGGCGATGCGGGCGGCGGGTGTCAAGCTGGACTGAAACCGTTCAACTTGTGCCAAACGCGACCCCTGGGCTCAGAACCCATCGATTCACTTGCATCGGTCGATTTCTGCGGATTCAGTCTTT
>JBAXXO010000278.1:0-4254 GCA_037127855.1 Alphaproteobacteria bacterium | reverse complement strand
GTGCAGGCACCGGTCAAGCTTTTCGCCGTCAAGGCTGGCCTGTGTTGACTGAATGCTGGCAGCCAACAAGTTGGCCAGTTTGACGCTGGTGCCGATCAAAGTGTCGCTAGGGTCAAGTTCGGCTGGGATGTTTGATAAGCCACTGCGGTTCACCGCACCCTCCGCCAGGGAAAGCTTCAAATCCGAAAAGCCCGAATAGCCCAGTGCCCGGCTAACCCGGCTGATTGTCGCCTCGCTGACCCCCATGATCTGAGCCAACTCGGTGATGGAATGGCTTAGCCTTTGGTTTGCATGCGTGCGCAGATAATCTGCAACGATCTGCTCGGAAGGCCGCAGCTTGGCATATCTGTCCTGCACTCTTTGCAGCAAATCGCCACCAATGGTGGGTTTCGCGTAGGTGTCGTTCATGCGACCGCCTCCTTGACCTGTTTCCAACATTGTATCGCCAGAAGCCGGACACTGGAAGTAATTTCCACAGCTTAACCGTCCGTTGTTGGGCAAAACGCAGGAAATACAGGGCATACGCTGCAGTTTCTGTGCTGCTTGCCCGAAGGATGGCTGGCGTAGAAACCAAAATCGCGCTGCTTCTGCAAAAAATTTTCTGGACAAGTGAATGCTGATCTCCTAACAATAACACCAAGAAAAGGTGAGAATTATGTTGATTCACCTGCTACGGAGACCGGATATGAACATCACGCAAACTGCGGCCAACGCGCCCTCTCGTGAAATCTTGGAGAAAATTTTCCGCACAGCCTATAAGATCCGAGTTTTTGAGACTGAGGGAATAAAACTCTACCGTCAGGGCCTGATCCGCGGGTATTTTCACCCCTATCTCGGTCAGGAAGGAATCGCCTCTGGGGTCTGCGCCGCCCTGAAAGAGGGTGACTTCATCGCGTCGACCCACCGCGGCCATGGCCACTGCATTGCCTGGGGCGCGGACGTGAAGAAGATGGTGGCAGAGCTGTTGCAAAAAGAGACCGGGTATTGCAAAGGCTATGGTGGGTCGATGCATATCGCCGATGTGAAGTCGGGCAACCTTGGCGCGAATGGCATTGTGGGCGCAGGTACGCCGCTGGGTGTGGGTGCCGCGCTTGCCAACCAGATCAAGGGGTCGGACGCGGTGACAGTCACGTTCTCGACCGACGGAGCGTCGAACAACGGGACCTTCCTTGAAAGCCTGAACCTAGCGGCGATCTGGAACCTGAATTTCGTGCTGGTGATCGAGAACAACCAGTATGCCGTCTCGACCAAGATCGAGGAATCCACCCGCGAGACCGATCTTTACAAGCGCGGCACGGCCATCGGCGTGGAAAGCCATCAGGTCGATGGCAATGATCCCTTGGCCGTCTACCTTTTGATGCAGCAGGCGGCTGAGACCTGCCGCAAAGGCAAGGGGCCGGTCTTGATCGAGGCGGTCACCTACCGCCATATGGGCCACCACGTGAATGACCCCGGAAAATACATGCCGGAAGAAAAGCTTGCCTATTACAAGGCCCGCGATCCCGTCGACCGGGCGCGCGCAACGCTAAAGGAAATGACGCAGATCACTGATGGTGAGATTGTCGGCATTGAAGCCGAAATAGCCGCAGAATTTGTCGCAGCCGTCGAGTTCTCTGTGAACTCGGCTGAAGTATCCTTGGAAGCCTTTGAGGCTTTCGCTCAGGGCTACTGACTGTCAGATCGGGAAGGATAAACACAATGGCCATGCGCGAACTGATGTACCGCGAGGCGCTGCGCGAAGCGCTGGACGAAGAAATGGACCGCGATCCGACCGTCTTTATCATCGGCGAAGGCATCGCCGAGCGCGGTGGATCTTACAAGGTGACCGAGGGTCTTTTGGCCAAATATGGCGCTGCCCGTGTGCGTGACACACCCATTGCCGAGGCGGGCATGATCGGGGTCGGCGTGGGCGCCGCCATTGCGGGGGCACGGCCGGTTGTGGAAATCCTTTATGTCGATTTCGCCATGCTCGGCATGGACATGATCGTGAACCAGGCCGCCAAGTTTCGTCTGATGACGGGCGGCGAGGGCCGCGTGCCCTTTGTCATGCGCACACAAGGCGGCACCGGAGGCGGGGTTGCGGCGCAACACTCGCAATCGCTGGAATCGCTGTTCTACCACATTCCTGGCCTGCGCGTCGTGATGCCCTCGACCCCGGCTGATGCCAAGGGACTGCTGAAGCACGCCTTGCGCCAGTCCGACCCGGTGATGTTTCTGGAACACAAGCACCTGTACATGACCAAGGGCCTGGTGCCCGATGGCGAACATATCGTCGAATTCGGCGTCGGCGACATCAAGCGCGCCGGGTCCGATGTGACGGTGGTGGCATGGTCCAACATGGTCCCGCGCACGCTGGAGGCTGCGGCGGAATTGGCCGACGAAGGCATCTCGGTCGAGGTGATCGACCCGCGCACTCTGGTGCCTTTGGATCGTGCGATGATCCTGAATTCCGTCGCCAAGACCCGGCGCTGTGTCATCGTGCAAGAGGCGAACCGGCGTGGCGGCGTGGCCTCGGACATCTGCTCGATCGTGCAGGAAGGGGGGTTCTGGAACCTTGATGCTCCTGTCGAGATCGTGGCTGGGCTCGACATCCCGATCCCGTTCAACCTTGCGCTGGAACAGGCAAGCGTGCCGCAGAAAGATGGCATCAAGGCTGCCATCCGCCGGTCCTTGCATCTGGCCCCTGCAGCCACCGCCGCCAAGTAGGAGCAAGGGATGGCGCTGCATGTTCTGGAAAAGCTGGCCGCGACCAACCCGGATTGCGAAATCTGGTGGGACTCGTCGCCTTTGGTCTATGCGTCCTGGAAGGCGTCAGTGCTGTCATCGGCACCTGAAGACAAGCGTATGGACTGGAACGCGCAACTGACCCGCCTGTTTGACCCGCGTGACGCGGTGGAGCGTGGCACTATGGGCTTTGGCGGTGTCACAACCAACCCGCCGCTGTCCTTGCAAGCCATTCAGACCAACTCTGACTTCTGGACGGCGGAAATCCGGCGCATCGCAGCCGAAAATCCGGGCGCGGATGTCGAGCGGGTCTATTGGCTGACTTATCTGGAAACCGCACGGTGCGGGGCCGAAATGACCCTGCCGGTCTACCATGCCACACATGGGCGGCATGGCCATGTCTCGGGCCAGGTCGATCCGCGTTTTGTCACCGACTATGACCGCATGTTGGCACAGGGTCTGGAACTGGCTGCGATTTCGCCCAACCTGATGGTCAAGCTCCCCGGCTCTGCCGAAGGATACCGCGTGATCGAGGAACTGACGGCGCGCGGCATTTCGACCAACAACACCACCTCTTTCACCGTGTCGCAATATGTGGCCTGTATGCAGGCGGTGTCGCGTGGAATGGACCGCGCCCGCGCCTCGGGAGTTGATTTGTCGCGCTGGCGCTCGGTGATCACCCATATGTCGTCCCGCCTCGGCAATGTGGGTGACCTGAAAGCGCAGGCCGAATTGCGCGGCATCACCTTGACCCCGGACGAGATCATTGACGGAGAGATGGCGGTGCTGAAGCGCGCCTACCATCATGGCAAAGCGACGAGCCATCCCTCCAAGATGCTCCAGTGTTCGATGCGGGTGATCGACGCCGGGCCGGGTAGGTCCGCTCAGAGCCGTCACATTGCTGACCTTGCGGGCGGCGACGTCGTCTATACCTGCCCGCCCGGCTATATCGCGCAACTGATGCAGGCCGAAGACCGGCTTCCCGCCTTCGATCCGCAGGCGATTGACCAGATGCCTTCGCCGGATGTCATCGCGAAATTGCGGCAACTGCCCTACTTCCGGCAGGCTTACGATTTCGACGGGATGACACCGTCCGAGTTCACCCAGTTTGGCGCATTCGCCACCACCGCAAACGAATTTGCCGCGGCCACGCGCAAGACCGTGGATTTCGTCGCCTGCGCGCTGGAAGGCGCCAGACAGCGAGCGGCCTGAAGGAGCAAGAACCATGGCACAACCCATTCTGGTCCCGCAGGTCGGCCAAGACCTGACCGAGGCGAAAATCATCGAACTGCATGTCAAACTGGGCGACCGGGTCAAGAAAGGCGATCTGGTCGCGGTGGTCGAAAGCGAAAAGGCCAGTTTCGAGGTCGAGGCGTTCTGCGAGGGCGTCGTCATCAGCCTGCCCTTCAAGGCTGGCGATATGGCCACTGTGCTGGAACCTATGATGCACCTTGGTCAGGAAGGCGAAACCCTTGCGGCCCTCCGCGAGGTCGTCGATCCACTCGGCCTTCTGCTCGGGCGTGCCATGGG
>JBAXXO010000277.1:0-4262 GCA_037127855.1 Alphaproteobacteria bacterium | reverse complement strand
TTTCTATTGTGTTACCATCGAACATCAGTCCAGACTGCCGCACGGCTTGCCGCGCCGCCGCCACAGCATATTGACAAAACGGGTCCATCAACCCCAGCTCGGCACGATTAAAATGTGCCTCGGGCTGCCAATCGCGGACTTGCGCGCCAATCTTGACCGTCAGCCGCCCGACATCGCGAATCTCCAGCGGACCGATGGCCGAACGGCCCTGAGTCAGGGCTTGATAGGTGCCCGCGACGGTCTGGGCCAAGGGGTTGACAGTGCCTGCCCCTGTGATGGCCACGCGCCTCATTTCGTCTTGGCGGCAACAAGCGCCTGCACAGCTGCAACCACGGCAGATATGGTGGAAACATCGAAATCGCGCGTCCCACCCGCATTGGCGTTAAACGGGATGGTGATGTCAAATGCCTCTTCAATGGCAAAGATCGATTCGACAAGACCGAGCGAATCCAGCCCCAATGCTGTGGGCGAGGCGTCGAGCGTCACCGCACTTTCGGGGATCATCGCCTGTCCGGCAATGATGCGGATCACGGTGTCGGTGACAGGATCGGGGGTCATTTGTCCTCCTGCTGCGCTTCACCCTCTCGAATGGCGACGCGGGCCATGAAGCGCGGCAAACGGCGCAGGGCCTTCTGGATGGCGATCTGCTGATCCATCTTGACCGCGGGATGGCCCAGCAAGACCCGGCCCGCCGGCGCATTGGTGAAGATAATGGAGGCCGCCCCGGCGATCACATCATCGCCGACAAAGATGTTGTCGACCACCCCGCATTTCCCGCCCAGAACCACGCGGTTGCCAATTCGGGACGAGCCCGCAATGCCGACCTGACCACAAAGCAGGCAATCCTCGCCGATTTCGACATTGTGCGCGACCTGAACAAGGTTGTCGATCTTGGTGCCGCGACCAATCTTGGTGTTACGGATCGTTCCGCGATCAACGCAGGAATTGGCCCCAATCTCGACATCATCGCCAATGGTGACCGCGCCCAGGGAACTGATCCGCCGCCACGCCTGTTCCGTGATTTTCCCGCGAATACCGAGGGTTGCACGAACTTCTTCAACCCCGTTTGGCTCGGGCGTCACAAAGGAAAACCCGTCGCCTCCGATCACCGCGCCTGGTTGACAGATGAAACGGTCGCCGATCTGCACATGCGCGCCAATGCGCACACCTTCCAAGATCAGCGCGTCCAGCCCGATTCGCACCCCAACCCCGATCGAGACATGGCCGGCGATGCGTGCCCCTGCACCGATCACCGACCCCGCGCCGATGGTCACGAAGGGCCCGATGGCAGCACCGGCACCAATCCGCGCCGAGGTGGCAATCACCGTCATGGCGTGAATGCCGGGCGCAATCTGCGGCCCTTGGTCCAGCAAGGCTGTCAATCCCGCCAAGACCAGACGGCCGCGTGGTGCGAAAATCGCGGCCTTTAGCCCCAGACCCTGCCAATCCGCCCCCGGCCACAACAACGCCGCAACCGCTCGCCCCTGTGCCAGCCCAGCCGCATAGCGCGGGTCGGTCGCAATCGCCAGATCGTCAGGCCCGGCGCTCGCAGGCTCGCTCGCCCGCTCGACCGCCAGATCAAGCTCACCCGCCGCCTCAGCCCCCAAGGCCACCGCAATTTGCCAGACTGTGTGCACCATTCGCTCGCCCCGTTGCGTTCCTTGCGGCAGGATTAGCTTTGAACACCCGGCAGCACCACCCCAGCCGCTGCCAGCGCCTCGAATATAGCCGCATCGCGGCCATAGATGTCGGCGGAATAGTTGATCATGCCCTGATCATTTGGCCAAGCGGTGAAATAGACCAGATGCACCGGGATGGGGGTCGCGAAGTTCAGCACCGATTCGCGCCCGCCTGTCAGATAGGATTCAAAAAGGCCCTCGGGGTCGTCGCTTTGCGGTGTTAGCAGGACATAGGCCAGGTCAAACGGCGCACTGACACGGATACAACCATGGCTGAAGGCGCGGATTTCCTTGTCAAAAAGCGACTTGCTGGGCGTGTCATGCAGATAGATGTTGTAGGGATTGGGAAACATGAACTTGACCTTGCCCAACGCATTGCCATCCGATGGTGGCTGACGCAGGTAAAACGGAAAGCTTCGGTCGGTATAGGCGGCAAAGTTTATAGCCGACCGCGGCACAATGCGACCCTTGCGGTCAATCACATCAAGTTGACGCTGCGCATTGCGGTTGCGCTTCAGCATGGGAAGGTATTCCTTGACCGTGATCGACCGTGGCACCGACCATGTTGGGTTGATCACCATGTACTCCATCAACTCCGAAAACTCCGGGGTTTCGGTATCGGGTCCGATTTTGCCGATCACGACACGCGTCATGAAGGTGACCCTGCCATCGTCAATGACCTTGGCCACGAAATCGGGCTGGTTGACCCAGATATGCCGCGCCCCGCGCGGAGTGTTGCCCATCCAGCGCAACCGCTCCATCGCGACCACAACCGATTTCAACCGCTGATCTGCCTCGATATTCAGCGCGGCGATGGTGCGCGCATCGGCGACACCGTCCGCAGTCAGGCCATTGTCAAACTGGAACCGCTGCACGGAATCGGCAATCGCCGAGTCGTACATCTTGGCAAAACTGCGTCCCAGATAGCCCAGCGCCATCAACCGGTCACGCAAATGCACCAACGCAACACCCGAATCTCCCGGCGCCAGTGCGCCGTCGGGGATCTTCGCACCATAGCCACCACTTGCAATGATCGATTCGAGGGCGATTTTCTCTTTCATCAAACGTGCATATTCTGGGGCTGCCGGGGCCAGATTGCTAAGGAACAGATCAAACTGATCCGATACGGCCATCGAAAGCACCAGGGCCGGGTCCAAATGCACGATCTCACGCTTGATATCGGGCAAGATCCTGTGCGGTACGATGACACCCGAGGAAAGGTCGCGCACTACGGCCAGATAGGCCCGGCTCATGTCGACCTCCAGCCGCCCGATATCACCCTCGGTCGTGGCGCTTGCGAACTTTTTGCGCAATCCCGCCGCATCGTACCGCGCCACTGGCAGACCATGGGCCTGTGCACTGTCCAACACATCAAACAACCGCTGACGGCGTGCAACATCCGCCGCCCCAGTCCAGACGCTGGCATGATCGCGTTGACTGTAAAAGCCCGCAATAACATCATCATCCCGCGCCGCGGCCGACACGGCCTGAGCAAAGACCGAAATCAACCTCGCGGCCGCCGCCTGATCCACGGCCAGCACGGCACTGGCCGCGATGGCCGATGTCATCAGGCGCAGCATCGAACGCCGTTGCAATGAAAGTCCCATGACATCAGTTCCCGTTTGCCGCTTGCTAGTCAGCCAACCAGCGCGTTGCGTTCAATAAACTATTTGCCCATCCGCACCAGTGTAAACCGCCGATCACGCCAGCTCACCGACTTGTCACCGTCAGAACACAGCGATTGTTGCTCTAATTGTCACAACCGAAATCAGCTGATCCTTGCGTCCATTCAGCGAAAATTTGCCTATCTCGGGACTACTCGATCGCAGCCGGGCAATTCTTTGTTGGGCTTCACTGTAAGCTGTGCCATAAATCAAGCGTGCTTTGACAGTGAAGCAACAAAAAAGGCCGTTGGCATAGGCGGTAGAATACGTAACGGGACAGGCTCCTACAATGATCGATACCAAACCTGCAGTCGTAACGCGACGCGGCCTTCTGGGTGTGTTTGCCGCTGCTGCTGTTGTTGCTGCCCCCACCTATTCCAACGCCTTCGGGCTGTTGCGCGGTGCGGGGGACATTCGACGGGTCAAGATGTATTCGGGCCGATCTGGCGAAAGCGTCGATGCGATTTACTGGATAGACGGCAAGTACGTCCCAGAAATACTTAAGGAAATCAATCATTTCATGCGCGATCTTCGCGCAGATCAAACCGTAAAGATGAACCCGGTCAACCTGGATATCATCGCCGCCACCCATAACCTGCTCGATGTGAATGAGCCCTATATGCTGCTGTCGGGCTATCGTTCGCCTGCCACCAATGCAATGTTGCGCGAACACTCGCGCGGTGTCGCCCGCAATTCCCTGCACATGAAGGGCATGGCAGCCGACCTGCGGCTGAAATCGCGGTCGGTCAATCAGATGGCCCGCGCGGCCCTTGCCTGCAGCGCGGGCGGGGTCGGTCAGTACCACCGTTCGAACTTTGTCCACATGGATTGCGGCCCGGTCCGCACTTGGCAGGGCTGAGTCGCACTCCGCAAAGCGGGTCAAAAGGCGTTAAATTGGCGCTTTTTCATGACTAGAGCG
>JBAXXO010000276.1:0-4290 GCA_037127855.1 Alphaproteobacteria bacterium | reverse complement strand
GGTTCTGGGTCAAGGCCATAGCCGAAGCGGGCAGTATCGGCCGCGGCAATCCGGGCCACCAGATCGGCGTCGGCATCACAGTGATGGCCGCGCCCGATGCGGTTGCGGCGGGAGGGTTGGCGGGGGGCAAGGGGGTCAGTCCAAAGCCGGGATGCGCCTCGAACGGCGCGAGGTTGTGGTCAAGCTGTTCCGACCGGGCATAGGGGCTGGCGCGGAGGTGGGAGCCGTATGGCGCGCCCGCAAGGCCGGTGATGGTCTGGCTGTCGTTCGGAAATCCCGAAAAGTCGCGCGACCCAACGCGCAACATTCTGAGCGGCTTGCCTGTCCTGGATTGCACGCGATCCGACTGAGATTGAGTGCAATCCGCTCTGGGTGGCGAAGGGAGCCGTTCCGCGGGGCATCGAGCCCCCCGGAACGGCGCTGCCGCGGCGCCATGCGCAACCGCGGCGCTGCGGCGGGCAAGAGAGTATTTGGGCCAGTATGAAGGGGGCGCATGTCAGACCAGATTGGGCAGCGGCGATCCGTCGAGATGGGCGATCAGGTTGGTGATGGCCATCTGACCCATGGACTGACGCACCTCGAGTGCTGCGGTGCCGAGATGGGGCAGGAGGGTGACATTGTCGAGGGCGATCAGCGCGGCGGGGACGCGCGGTTCGAATTCGTAGACGTCGAGGCCTGCGCCTGCGATCTGGCGCGATTGCAGGGCGCGGATCAGGGCGGCCTCGTCCACCACATCGCCGCGGGCGATGTTGATCAGGTGGGAGGTTGCGGGGATCAGCGACAGGGTCTTGTCGTTGATCAAATGGTGGGTGGTGGCGTTGGCGGGCACGGCGAGCACGACGAAATCGGCCTTGAGCACGTCTTCCAGCGGCGCCTGGCGCGCGGGGAAATCGAGGTTCGGGGTGGAGCGGTTGTGATAGAGCACGGGCATCGCGAAACCATGGTGGCAGCGGCGCGCGATGGCCTGACCGATGCGGCCCATGCCGATGATGCCGAGGCTTTTGCCCGTCACATGGGTGCCCAGCATCTGGGTCGGGTGCCAGCCGGTCCAGCCACCCGAGCGGAGCAGGCGTTCGCCCTCGCTGGCGCGGCGGGCGGACATCAGGATCAGGGTCATGGCGATGTCAGCGGTGGCGTCGGTGACGGCGCCGGGGGTGTTGGTGACCTGCAGCCCGGCAGCGCGGGCGGCGGGGACGTCAATATGATTGTAGCCGACACCGAAATTGGCAAGGATCTTGCAGCGCGGTTGCGGCACATCGGCAAAGACATCGGCGCGGAACAGGTCGCCGAGGGTGGGCAGGACGGCGTCATAGTCGCGCAACGCCGCGCGCAGTTCGGACGGGCCAAGCGGCGTGGTTGCGTCGCGGTAGGTCACATCGAACTTTTGGCGGGCGGCAGCAACGGTGGCGGCGGGCAGGCAGCGGGTGATCAAGAGGTTCAAAACAGACGGCCTCCGTTGGGGGCGGGTTGGTCGGGGGTGATCAGGATGACCTCACCCGTTGCATCGGGCAGGCCGAGGACAAGAACCTCGGACATCACCGAACCGATCTGGCGGGGGGGGAAGTTGACCACGGCCACCACCTGACGCCCGATCAGGGCGGCGGGGGTGTAATGGCGGGTGATCTGAGCGGAGGAGCGTTTCTCGCCCAGCCCTTCGCCGAAGTCGATCCAGAGTTTGAAGGCCGGTTTGCGGGCCTGTGGAAAGGGTTCGGCGCGGGTGATGGTGCCGACGCGGATGTCGAGCCGGGTAAAGTCATCATGACTGACAAGGGGGGCAATCGGGGCAAGGGGGGGTATGGTCATTTGCCAAGCTCTCGTCCGCGTTCGGCGGCGGCGTGAACGGCCCGGCGCATCAGGGGTGGCAGGCCTGTGGCGGGGTCCATCAGATGGGCGAGGGCCGCGGCCGTCGTGCCGCCCGGTGAGGTGACGTTGATGCGCAATTGGGTGGCCGTTTCGCAGGCCTGGTAGGCCAGTTCACCGGCACCGCAGACGGTGGCGCGGGCCAGTTGCATGGCGATGGCGGGTGGCAGGCCCTCGGCCTCGCCGGCGGCAGCCATCGCCTCGATCAGGTGAAACACATAGGCCGGGCCCGACCCTGAGACGGCGGTGACGGCGTCGATCTGAGCCTCATCGTCGAGATCGACAACCTGTCCCACCGCCTGCATCAGGCTGCGGGCGAGGGCGAGACCTGTCGGCCCGGCATGGCGGTTGCCGCAGATGCCGGTGATGCCACGACCGACCATGGCCGGCGTGTTGGGCATGGCTCGGACAATGGGGGTTTGCGCGCCCAAGGCGGCCGCGAAGGCCGCAATCGGGGTGCCGGCAGCAATCGAGAGGAACAAGGTGGTGCCATTGCCCAGGGCTTGCAGGGCGGGCAGTGCCGCCCCCATCATCTGCGGTTTGACCGCGACCACGGCCACGGCGGTCTTGACAGGCAAAGCGGCGTTCAGATGGACGCCGGTCGAGACGAGCCAATCGGTCGGGCTGGGTTCGATCACCCAGACCGAGCTTGCTGGCAGACCTGCCTGAAGCCACCCGGTCAGCAGCGCAGTGCCCATCTTGCCACAGCCAAGCAGCACCAAACCGTCACGGGCCACCACATCCAGCATCATTCAACCCCTTCGTGTACCTGCGGCAGGTCAGGCGCGGCCATAGGCCTCGGCAATGGCGACGTTCATCGCCTGGGCGGGTGTCGTGTCGCCCCAGACCGCCATCTGAAACGCAGGGTAAAAGCGTTCGCAGGCCGTTACGGCGGCGTCAATAACCTCGTCGATCTGTTCGGCACTGGCCATCTGGCCGCCCGACAGCAGCAGCCCATAGCGCCAGACCATCAGCTTTTGTTCGGCCCACCATGTGAAAGCGCCTGCCCAGACCCTGTCGTTGCAGCGGTTCATCACATCGTAAAGTGCGGGCAGCTTGTCGGCCGGCGGCAGCATTTCAAAAGTGCAGATCAGACGCAGGGTTTCATCCTGTGGGTTCCATGCGAGTGTCAGGGAATAGGTGCGCCACTGCCCCGCGAACGCCATTGCGATCTGGTCATCGGTGACACGGTCAAACTCCCATGCGTGATGTTCTGCCAGCGTTTCGACCATGTCGATCGGATGGAGTTCGTCACCGTCATAGACATCTTCTGATATTGACATACCCGGCCTTTCGATTGTGCCGCAAAGGCAGTTTGCCCCTAGCGGCTGGGTGTCTGGCAAGAAACAGCGTAAACCTTACATTGCTATCACTAGATATAGTGGGGCCGAGGGGGAAGTTGTAAAGCGGATTGTCTGGAAATCTTCTGTGGGTAAATCGGTGTTGCCAAAGGGATTCACCCTGTGTGTGGCGCGACACTCATATTGGCACAGTCCGACACCCGATCCTGCAGCAATTCACTTTTCGGGCCTTTGGGGGGGATCGGGCCTGCAAAGCTGGTGGATGCGCGGCGCGCGGGTGGGCATCCCGGGCAGTCAATCCCCTTGATTTGAGCGGCGTTAAACGCGGCTTAAACCGGCTTTTGAAGGCGCATCTTTCCCCATGCAAGACGGTCACCTTGCGACAGAGGGCAAGGCCCAGTTCGTGATCAGCAGCTCGGCACGGTCTGGCTGGGCCCCTTTTGCACCGATCGTGTAGGTCGTCTTGATCTCTTCGAACCGGAACCGGGCGAAGGTTTCGCGCACCTCACGCACGTCATTCAACGACAGGATGAAACGCCCCTTCAAACCCGCCAACTGGGACGCCAGATCTTCGAACCGCGCCCGGCTGAACAGTGCTTTGCCATAGTCGCCCTCGCAGCCCCAATAGGGTGGGTCGAGATAGAACAGCGTGGCGGGCGTGTCATAGCGGCGGATGAACGCGGCGAAGTCCAGGCATTCGATCACCACGCCGGACAGACGGCTGTGAAGATCTTCCAGCATGGGTTCCAGCGTGGTCAGGTTGAAGCGGCCCGAGCGGTCTGGTGACACCCCGAAATTCCGCCCCGAGACCTTGCCGCCAAAGGCGGTGCGCTGCAGGTAGACAAAGCGCGCGGCGCGTTCCAGATCGGTCAGCGTGTCGGGGTTGGTGTCGACGAGGCGGTAGAACTCGGCCCGCGTGGTCAGTTGGAACCGCAGCACCTGCAGAAACTGCGGGTAATGGCGCTGCAGGATGCGAAACAGGTTGGCCACATCGCGGCCAAAGTCGTTGATCACCTCGGCGCGCGGCCGCGACATGCGCCGCAAGAAGATGCCGCCCATCCCGACGAACGGCTCGGCATAGGTGCGGTGGCTGGCATCGGCATCAATCAGCGCGCAGATGCGTTTGGCC
>JBAXXO010000275.1:0-4293 GCA_037127855.1 Alphaproteobacteria bacterium | reverse complement strand
CCCTTGGTCTGACCGCCCGTCTTGGCCCCGACCCGGTCCTGACCGGTCTGACCCAGGACAGCCGCGCCGTACGGCCGGGTTTTCTGTTCTGCGCCCTGCCCGGCACCGCCAGCCATGGCGCGGCCTTTATCCCCGCCGCACTGTCCGCCGGTGCCGTCGCCATCCTGACCGACGCGGCAGGCGCCCGCCTCGCCGCCGATGCGCTTGCCGCCGCACCCGCCGCCGCCCTCGTGATAGCCTCGGACCCCCGCGAGGCGCTTGCCTCGGCCGCGGCGCTGTGGTTCGGCGCACAGCCCGCCACGATGGTCGCCGTCACCGGCACCAATGGCAAGACCTCGGTCGCGACCTTTGCCCGCCAGATCTGGTCGCGGCTTGGGCATGCCGCCATCAACATCGGCACTACCGGGGTCGAGGGCGCGTGGTCCGCCCCCTCCAGCCACACCACCCCCGACCCGATGACGCTGCATGCCATGCTGTCGCAGGCCGCCGCCGCAGGCGTCACCCATGCCGCAATGGAGGCGTCCAGCCATGGCCTTGACCAGCGTCGTCTCGACGGCGTCCGCCTCAAAGCTGCCGGTTTCACGAATTTCACGCAAGATCATCTGGATTATCACAAGACATTCGAGGCTTATTTCGCCGCCAAATCCGCACTGTTCACCCGCGTTTTGCCCCCCGATGGCACGGCAGTGATCAACCTGAACGATCCCAAAGGCCAGGAATTGGCCGCGATGGCCACCGCCCGCGAGTTGCGCCTGATCACGGTCGGACATGCGGCGGAATGCGACCTTTGCATCCTTGGCCAACGCTATGACGAGACGGGTCAGGATCTGCGCCTGTCGTGGAAAGGCACGCCATATCAGATCCGTCTTGGCCTGATCGGCGGCTTTCAGGCCGAAAATGTGGCGCTCGCCGCAGGTCTTGTGATCGCGGGCGGCGAACCTGCCAGCGATGTTCTGACAGCCTTGCCCGGACTTTCGGGCGTGCGGGGCCGCATGCAACTTGCGGCCACCCGCAAGAACGGTGCCGCCGTCTATGTCGACTACGCCCATACCCCCGATGCCATCGCGACGGCGCTCAAAGCGCTGCGGCCGCATGTGATGGGTCGGCTGATCGTGGTCTTTGGTGCCGGCGGCGACCGTGACCGTGGCAAACGCCCTCTGATGGGGGCTGCTGCCGCAGCCCATGCCGACCTGTGCTATGTGACAGACGACAACCCCCGCTCTGAAGACCCGGCCGCAATCCGCGCCGCAATCCTTGTCGCCTGTCCGAACGCGACCGAGGTCGGCGACCGCGCCGAGGCCATCCTGCGCGGGGTCGACGCGCTGTTGCCGGGCGACGCCCTGCTTGTGGCCGGCAAGGGCCATGAAAGCGGTCAAACGATTGCCGGCCATGTGTATCCTTTTGACGATGTTGAACAATCCTCTGTCGCAGTGGCCGCTTTGGACGGTGTGATATGATTGCAGGGTGGGGGCCACCCCGCCGCTTTGCCTCGCAACCCGCCCCTCCCAATGACTGAGCGCCATCCAATCTTCACGCCCCCCCGCCACCACCCATGCCCGAAAAGATGCGCGTCAACCGCACAGCCTATGGTGAAACATGACCCTTTGGACCTCGACCGATGCCGCAGCCGCCACCCAAGGCCGATGCACAGCCCCTTGGGCCGCGTCCGGGGTCTCGATCGACACGCGCACCCTCCAGCTCGGCGACCTGTTCGTCGCCTTGAAAGACACCCGCGACGGCCATGACTTCGTGGCGCTCGCCCTGTCCAAAGGCGCCGCAGCCGCCCTTGTGTCGCATATCCCCGACGGACTGCCCGCCGACGCCCCCCTTATGATCGTCCCCGACGTTCTGCTAGCCCTGCAGGCCCTTGCCACCTTTGCCCGCGCCCGCACCGCGGCCAAAGTCATCGGTGTCACCGGATCGGTCGGCAAGACCTCGACCAAAGAGATGCTGCGTGCCATCCTGTCGGGCCAAGGCCGCACCCATGCCGCCGAGGCCAGCTACAACAACCATTGGGGCGTGCCGCTGACACTGGCCCGCATGCCCCCCGACACGGATTTTGCCGTGATCGAGATCGGCATGAACCATCCCGGCGAAATCGCCCCCCTTGCCCGCATGGCCCGGCTGCATGTGGCGATGATCACCGCCATCGCCCCCGCCCATCTTGAGGCCTTTGCCAATCTCGATGGCATCGCTGTCGAAAAAGCCGCAATCTTCGCAGGGCTTGAACCCGGTGGCACCGCCATCGTCCCGCTCGACACCCCGACCACGCCGATCCTTTTGGCCCATGCCCAACGCGTCAGGGCCCTGACCTTCGGCACCGATCCCGCGGCCGATTACCGCCTGACGCAAGTCAGTGTCGGCGATCACAGCACCACCGTCCGCGCAACCCGCCACGGCCAGACCTTCCTGTACAAGGTCCAAAGCCCGGGCAAGCACTTTGCCGCCAACGGCCTCGCGGCTTTGGCGGTTGCCGACACCCTCGGCCTAGACCCCGCCATCGCCGCCACCGACCTTGGCCGCTGGTCGCCCCCCCAAGGCCGCGGCACCCGCCAAACCATCGCCCTGGACCCGGTCGAGGACCTGTCCTTCGACCTGATCGACGACGCGTTCAACGCCAACCCCGCCTCGCTCGCCGCCGCCCTCGACGTCCTGATCGCCACCAAGCCACGCGACGCCGTGGGCCGAGTCGCGACCGGGCGGCGCGTGGCGATCCTTGGCGACATGCTGGAACTGGGGCCGACCGAATCCGCCCTGCATCTGGCCGTGGCCCAGCATCCCGGCCTGTCCGCCATCACCACGATCCACTGCGTCGGCCCGCGCATGCAGGCCTTGTGGCAGGCCCTGCCCCGCGCCCAGCGCGGCCAATGGGTCGCCACCGCCGCCGAACTTGCGACCCAGGTCCGCGCACTGGTCGATGCCGGCGACGTGGTGCTGGTCAAGGGCTCCAAAGGAATCAAAGTTTCACTGGTTGTTGACGCCTTGCACAAATTGGGTCACTCCCAGCGCGGGTTGTAAGTTCAACCCGACCACGCCAAGACTAGGCCAAGACTGGACCAAAACAACCGGTCAGTATCAAAAGCCGTCGTCAAGACGCTCAAAAGGGGGACAGAATGCTATACTGGCTGACCGAGTTTTCGGACGGGGGCGATATCTTCAACCTGTTCCGCTACATTACCTTCCGCGCCGGCTGCGCCTTTGCCACCGCGCTGATCTTCGGCTTTCTGTTCGGCCAGCCCCTGATCGACCTGTTGCGCCGCAAACAGGGCAAGGGCCAACCGATCCGCAATGACGGGCCCGAAAGCCACTTTTCCAAGGCCGGCACCCCGACCATGGGCGGCCTGCTGATCCTGTCGGCGCTCTTGCTGTCCACGCTGGTCTGGGCGCGTCTCGACAACCCCTATGTCTGGATCGTTCTGCTGGTCACGATGGCCTTCGGCCTGATCGGCTTTGCCGATGATTATGCCAAGGTCACCAAACAGAACACCAAAGGTGTGTCCTCGCGCATCCGCATGTTGTCCGGCCTGGCCATCGCGCTGATGGCCACCTATGCCGCCGCGCGCTTTCACCCGGCCGGCCTGACGGGCCAACTGGCTTTGCCGGTGTTCAAGAACGCCCTGATAAATCTGGGTTATTTCTACATCCCCTTCGGCATGCTGGTGATCGTCGGTTCCGCCAATGCCGTCAACCTGACCGACGGCCTTGACGGTCTGGCGATCATGCCGGTCATGATCGCCGGCGCCACCCTCGGCGTCATTTCCTACGTGGTCGGCAATTACAACATGGCTGAATATCTCGGCGTCCACTTCGTCGCAGGCACTGGCGAGATCCTTGTCTTTACGGCCGCCCTGTTCGGTGCCGGGCTGGGCTTTTTATGGTACAACGCGCCCCCGGCGGCGGTATTCATGGGCGACACCGGCTCTCTCGCCCTCGGCGGCGCGCTTGGTGCCATCGCCGTCTGCATCAAGCACGAGATCGTTCTCGCCATCGTCGGCGGGTTGTTCGTGGTCGAGGCGCTGTCGGTGATCATTCAGGTCGTCTATTACAAACGCACAAGGAAACGCGTCTTCCTGATGGCCCCCATCCACCACCATTTCGAGAAAAGGGGCTGGGCGGAACCGCAAATCGTGATCCGCTTCTGGATCATCTCGCTGATCTTGGCAATGATCGGTTTGGCGACGCTGAAGGTGCGCTAGAGCGAGTCGCGTTCAATCAGGTTCACCTGATTGAACGCGACTCGCTCTAGCCAAGCGTCTTTCCTCCCGCGAACGGCTCTGTTGCACAAATACTGTG
>JBAXXO010000274.1:0-4298 GCA_037127855.1 Alphaproteobacteria bacterium | reverse complement strand
GGTGTGCACCGCCGTCCTCGTCAACTCCGTTGTGGGATACTGATCATGATCAGACTGAACCTGACTGCCACGCCCGCTTGGCTGACCCTCGCCCCCGGCCTTCGCCTGCAGGTAGCACCCCTGACCACCGCGCTGATGGTTTCGGCCCGGGCCGATCCGGCCATCGAAGCCCAGCCAGACACGGCGTCCCAGGAGGAATTGGCGCTGGCAATGGCCAAAGCTGTCGCCCGGCGTGCCGTGCTGGATTGGGAGGGCGTTGGCGATGACGCGGGTGATGCCGTCCGGGTCTCGCCCGAAGGCGTCGACGCCCTGCTGGAAATCTGGCCGGTCTTCGAAGCGTTCCAGACCCAGTACGTCGCCAAGGGCCTGATCCTGGACGCGGAAAAAAACGTCTCAACGCCCTTGCCGACTGGTCCTTCGGCGGGGGCGACCGCTACTGCGCGGCCTGCACGGGGCGCTGCCCCGACTGCCCCGCAAGACTGAACCGGCCAAAGACGGAAGACGGCTGGCAGGTCTGGGATCTGGTCGGCCGCCTTGGGGGCCAATTGCGCGTGATCCCCGGCGCGGTACTTGGCTGGGACATGGGCGCAGCGATGGCGATGGCCCATGCCCTCGGCATTGACGCCCTCATCGCCGCCGAACTGCTGCCCGAGATCGAGGTAGAAATGTTGCGCAAACTAAACGAACAGATCGGAGACGGCGATGGCTAAAAAAATGGTCAGTGTCCGGCTGGTTGCACAAGGCGGCCGTCAGGTTCGGGCCGAGATCGAAGGGATCGGCAAGGCGGACACGCGCGGGTTGGGCCCCACGCGTCTCTGCCCACGGCCGCCGGCCATCATCTTGGCACGTTCGTCGTGACCAGATCACTCGGCAGGAACCATGTCGCCATCCAGGGGTGCTTCCGGGCGCTTGTCCCCAGTCATGCCAGCCGTATTGATGCCGATCATGTTGCGGTCGACCGAGGCCCGCTCGGTGATAATTCTGTCTACCAGACCCTCGGCGCGCTCCACCGAACCGAGCAGCGCCAGCAGCGCGCCCTTTTCGCCTGCAGCGACGTCGCGGCTCTGCAGGGCCTGCCAGCGCAGAGCCTCGAAATCTGGCGCAACTCTATGCCCAGCAGGCAGACGCGGCTGCAGGGCCGGGTCAATCAGGATCCGGGTCAGCGACTGGTCAAGACGCTCCAACCCCTGATCCAAGACCAAGCGTGCCGCGTCAGAGAATGGCTCGCGCTTTACGCGGCGGGCAATTTGGTACAAAGCGTCCGACAGAGCAGAGGTAAAGTCGACCTCTTCGATCAGCGACGCGACCAGATCAAGTTGATCGCGCGATAGGCCGTCCTGGAACAGTTGGGCCTGAAAAGCGCGGATCTCGCGGCTTAGGATGTCCGTGGCTGCGCGGTGCTCGTCCGGATCCTTCGGCGCACCGGGCTTGTTACGGGCGATATCCAAGAACAAGGCACCGGCCTGCAGGTGACGCTCTGCTTCCTTCTGCACGCCGGGCAGGGCTGCGTTGAAGTCGGCGACCAGCTTCTTGTCCATAAAGCGCGGGATCGAGAAGTCTTCGATATCGTCTTCCGTGCTGTGCCCGACGCGAGACAACACACGCTCGAATGTGCTGATAAAGGGAAACATGATCAGCAGGTTGAAGATGTTGAACGCGATCGAAAACACACCAACAGCGATCGGCACGCCGGGGAACGTCTCTTCGCCATCGACCAGAACCGCCGCACCCGGGTCGACACCCCAAGCTGCAAGCGCCATCTTCATGGCCCACATCGCAGGGAAGAACAACGCCAACATCACCGCGACGCCAATGAAGTTGAAACCGATATGCGCATAGGCCGCGCGTTTGGCGTTCTTTGAAAGGTTCAAAGATGCAATCCACGAGGTGACCGTCGTGCCAAGGTCGGCACCGACAGCAAAGGCAATCGCGGTTTCCCACGACAGGACGCCCGCAGCGCCAAGGCCCATCACGATGCCGATGGTCGCCGACGACGAGTGGATGAGTGCGGTGATCAGCGCCGCCAGCAGCATGCAGGCAATGACACCGCCAAACGTGCTTGCGTCAAGTGACTGGATCACCTCCAGCACTTCGGGCATCTTGCGCAACGGCTTCAGACCGCCAGTCATCAGATTCAGGCCGTAAAAAATCAACGAAAAGCCCATCGCAGCCAGCGAGATGTTGCGGATCCGGTCGGATTTGGCAAAGCAATAGATCGTCGCAAAAATGCCGCCGAACAGCAGGCCCAACGGACCCAACGGCAGGGCGATCAAACCGTTGCCCAGCGTGGTGCCGACATTTGCCCCCATGATGACCGAAATCGCAGAACGCAGAGTCAGAACGCCCGCGTTGACCAGACCCACCGTCATAACCGTCATCGCCGTCGACGATTGAATGATCCCGGTGATCAGCGTACCCGCAAACGCCCCCTTTACGTCTGTGCCGGCCATTTTGGCCAACCATTCCCGCATCTTGTTGACCGACAACGCCTGAATACCGTTCGACATGAACTCAAGACCCAAAAGGAAAATTCCCAGGCCCCCGATCACTGGCACGATGATCTCATTGAATAGATCGACTTCCACGTATCACCTCAGTTTGGCGCGTTGCGCCGTCTCACGATTGCGGTTTGAAAGAAGTCGTCCAGTAGGCTTCGACTTCAGCGGTTACTTCGGCCGGAAGCGCCACAAATCCCAAGGCATCCCCAACGCGCGGTGCTTCAGCATAGAAATAGCGGAAGAAAGTTAACGCGCGCTCGTTTTGAGCGGTGTTGTGATCGCGACGCATCACGATGTAAACGATGGCCGTCATCGGCCAATCGGTCCCTGTCGTGGCAGCCCTAGCCGTAATGCCCCCCTCAGCCGTCCAGAACCCGCCCTCGACAGCGGCACGGATTGTCTGAGGGGTCGGCGCCACGGCTTTGCCCGCGCCATTGATCAGTTGCACGAGGCCCAGACCGGCACGCGTTGCCTGCCCGACCTCGGCATAGCCGATTGCGCCAGGTGTCGCTTTCACGGCAGCGATGACGCCACGGTTGCCGTCGGCGGCTTCACCCACCGGCCAGGCGACTTTTGCGGCCTGCCCAAGGGTCCAGCCCGCGCTGCGGGCCAGAAAGCCGGTTACGGTCCACGTGGTGCCCGACCCGTCAGCCCGGTAGCGGACCGAAATTGGCTGGTCGGGCAATGCGATGTCGGGGTTCAACACGGCGATGGCAGGATCGCTCCAGTTGGTGATCTTGCCGGTAAAGATTGCGGCCAGCGTATCAGCGTCCAGCGTCAGCGCCGCACCGCCAATGTCCAGATTGGTCACGGGTGCCGCAGCCCCGTTGATCAACGGGAACTGGACCAGACCGCGATCAGTCAGTTCGGCGGCCGAAACCGGGACTTCCGTTGCGGCAAATGTCACACTCGGATCCTGCAGTCGCACCAGACCGCCAACCGAGCCAACTGGATCGTAATCCAGCGCGCTCGCCCCGGCAGTCCAGTCACCGCTGCTGCCTTCCTGGCGGGCCACATCCACGCGGTCAGCCGCCAGATAGCCCTGATATGACGTGGAAACCCGCTGCAGGATCGGGTTGACCAAGGTTGACCCGGCACCGGCAAGACGCCCCTCTTCATTCGCACCTGCGGTGGCGAAAACCAAAAAACCAAGCCCGAGGAACATCACCGAAGCAACGGCAATGCGCCGACCAAGCCCCCAAGGCTTTTGCAGTACAGACCTGCCGTCGTCCTGCGAAACCAACATTGTACTGCCCTTTAAGCTCATCCACGATCATTTCTTACCCAGGCGATTTAGCCACCCGATATGACATTTTTGTGACAGTCAGAAACAGTTCGTTTGAATGTCAGCAGTATTGGCGGCAAACACTAAGACAAGACCGCTGGCGTTCGGATTTGCAGTTTGCGGAGTGATTTTGCAAGACTGTAATCTAACTGACATGTGCGCGTCACCAAAGCGTCTTAATCTGCCCATAGCCTTCACCTGTTATCAATTTTAAGGGAAGAAGCCCATGACCGAAGACCACGACATCGACGTTTCGCATGACATTGCCAGTTTCGTGTCAGAACTGCGTCGGCTGGCCGACGCGCTTGAAGACAGCACCGAATTCACGATCCACATCGATGGCAAAGATGTGACAATCCCCGAGGGTGCCAAGTTCTCGGTCGCCCACGAGCGTGAGGCCGGCGAAGTCGAACTCGAGTTTCAGATCACCTGGTCGGACGACCCAGAAGCCGAAGATGCCGAAGACGAAACGGATGAGGATACTGAAGACGAAACGGATGAGGATACTGAAGACG
>JBAXXO010000273.1:0-4307 GCA_037127855.1 Alphaproteobacteria bacterium | reverse complement strand
GCCACGCCGATGGTGTCATGGCGCTGTCCGGGCGGCGGGTTGACGCGGACAAGGTTGCCCAAAGCGGATTGCACGCAATCCAAGACAGGCATCGCCGATCTTCGCCAGGCCTTGTCCCGGATTGGCAGCGCCACGGCCCTTGCCTGGCCGCGATGCACAGATGACCACCGGCGAATTGCTTGCGTCATGGCCCGAATACAGGCCGCGACGGCATGGGCAATCTCAGCCCAAGCCACATTTTCCAATCCCGTTGAACGCGCAGTTGCACACCCCGTTCAACCGCCCCTGACCACCAGGCAAAGCCGCGCGGCATTGCAGGCCCAACACCGCCGCGCCCAACGCGCCCCGAACGCAAGGCCAAGATCGAAGCCGACCCCGAACCCAAGGCGCCCATCCTCCCTCGAATCGCCACCTTGACCTTCGCGCAACTCGTGTCGGACCTCCGCACCACCTTGCCGCCCGACCGCCCGACCGTCAGTGCCGCCAGTGCCGCCATCCCGGCCTTGGCCACAGGTGGCAGAAACGGCAGACCGAATGACCGCCCAAAGCGACCGACGACCCGCATCAGGCCCGATGGGCTGCCATCGCAGGTTGCCGGCAATTATCGGATAACACCGTATCCGACCCTCTGAAATGGGGGTATCAGACTGTGTGAAAGCACACATCTTGGCGCAAGACAGCGGGGGTACAAAACACCCGACGTGCCGCCCGCCGCCAGGCAGCCAAACTCTGCCTTTGCCGGGCACCACCCCTGTTCCAAGATTCGGAACGACCCTGACCAAGACCCCAAGGGCGCAGGCGGCCACCCCACCGGTGTCAACCCTGTTCCCCAAACGAAAAAGACACCCGACAGGGTGCCCGTTCCGGTCCATTCAGCCGATCAGATCAAGACGCTTTTGTGATGAACGACACCGCGTCACCAAAGGTCTGAATCGTTTCCGCGGCGTCATCGGGGATTTCGATGCCGAACTCCTCTTCAAAGGCCATGACGAGTTCCACAGTGTCCAGGCTGTCCGCACCCAGATCATCAATGAACGAGGCGGTCTCGATCACCTTGTCACCCTCGACGCCCAGATGCTCGACGACGATCTTCTTAACCCGATCAGCGATGCCGCTCATGTCTCTTCCTCTAGTGTTACAGGCTTTGCCCGACTCAGAATACGCCTAGCACAAAATCCCATAACAGGGACCCCTTGCATTAGGCGGCCTATAGCAAGGCATCGTCCACATGGCAACAGCACAATGTGGCCCCTGACCCGGCAATCGACCCAGCCCGTCAGAACACCGACCCGTCAGAACACCGGCCACGCCCAGCACCGCGGTCCACCGCCCAAAGGCCCCGGATCGGGATTTTTTCGCGGCCGCTAAAATTGCGCTCTCTTCCTCAACCAAAGCGAAATCCGCCCCTTGTAACGTCTAGGCATCGTTCACAGAGGAGTCCGGAATGGCAGACCCAAATCGCACGATCCCCATCATCGTCCTTGCCGGACAAAGCAACGCAAACTCGCCCGCCATCGGCATGTCGATCTTTGATCAGGTCCGGGCCGATGACGGGCTTTTCGTCCATGTCGCGGTCAGTGGCAGTTCGTTGGGCCCAACCCCCATCGCCGGCAAAGGCGATTGGAATCCCTTTGGCGGCGAAGATGACGGCGCCAATCTCAAAAGCCTGATCGCCCAGATCAGCGCCATGCTCGACCCGACATCGCCCTCTTATGTGCCCGGTGCCTATCTTGAAAAGGTGGTATGGATTCAGGGCGAGGCCGATAGCCTGTCCACATCACTCGCGACAAATTATGAAAAGAACCTGAACGCCCTGCGTACGACCCTGACCGACACGTTTGGCGCGCATGAGATGGTGATTTGCGCCCTGTCAGACGCCGCAATCGACAGCGTCACGGCGTCAGACACCCGCCGCGCCAATTATGCCGCCGTCCAAGCGGCCCAACTGGCCCTTGGGGCGACCGATCCCGATGTCTTTATCGTCGACCCTGATGAGGTGGCAGCCCAATATGGCTTTACGCCCAGCACGATGCTGATCGGCGATATGGTTCATTACAATATCCGGTCCGGCTTTGCCACCACCCTTGGCCGCGCGTTGGTTCAAGCCGGACATCCGGGCGGCAACCTTGCCGCCCCCAGCCCCGACAACGGCGTCGTGCATTATGTCACGGGAACCTGGATGAATGACAATCTGACCATGACCGCGACCGGCATCGGTCAGGCCTACGGCTCTAGCGGCACCGACAAGATCACGCTGACCGATTGCCGCGATGGGGTTGTGGTCCTTGCGGGCGGATTGGACGCCGTCGTGGTGACCGCCAATGGCGGCCCGGCCTTTCACCTCGATCTGGTCGCGATCGAGCAGCTGGTTCTGACGAACGGGTCCGATCAGGTGACCATGGCCGCCGGCCTGGGTCTGGTCGACACCGGACGCGGCAACGATCAGGTCACCGGGCGCCTCCTCGATGACATGATCTTGCTGGGCAACGGGCGCGATCTGGCCGATGGCGGCGCAGGCAATGACACAATCTGGGGCGACAACGGCCGCGACATTCTGCGCGGCGGTGACGGCAACGACCTTCTGTCGGGCGGCAACAATCGTGACCAGCTGTTTGGCGGGGCGGGCGCCGACACTCTGACAGGCGGTGGGTTCAATGACCTTCTCACCGGCGGTACAGGTGCGGATGTCTTTGTGATCACTCCGGCTTCGGGAACCGACCGCATCACCGACTTTGAACCCGGCATCGACAGGATCGACCTGCAATCCCCACCCCAGAGCCTGACCTTCACCGCCGTTTCAGGCTCCACCGTGGTCAGCGCCGGCGACCTGACCGTCCTGATCATGGGACTTGATCCCAGCCTGATCACGGCGGTGGATTTCTGCTTTGTCTAGGCGGATTGCACTCGATCTGATTTCGATTAGGTGTAATCCAAGGCAGGCAAGCCCTTGGGAACTTAGCGCGTTGCGTTCAATCAGGTGAACCTGATGGCGCGCAACCCGCGCGGGGCCGCGATGCCCGCTTTACCAGCGCCTCGCCCAACCGCTGCTGATACAGGGGCGACACCGCCCGTGCTGCGACATGCAAAGCCCGGTAAAGTGCGGGGTCCGCCCTGCCGGCATAGGCATGGTCTTGCAGGATCTGCGCCGCTCCCGTCCCCATCATGGCCAATGTCGCCGGATGCCCCCCCAGCGTCATCGCAACCCCCCGCATGTTCGGCGCCTGCGCCAGGATCAGCCTGGCCTGCGCGCGGTCCATCGGGTGACCCACCGGATCGAACAGCACGACCCCATGCAGCTTTCGCACCATCACCGCCGTCAGATCACCCAATTTCCAGTTCATCAGGCCGGCAAAGCGACGATAGCGATGGTCGCCTGGCGGCTGATCGGCAAACACACAGAATTGCGGCGACACCAGCACCGCATGGCGCAACCGCAGCGCACGTGACAATAGCAGCGCCCCATACCCACCCATCGAAAAGGCAAGGCAGCGCACCGTCCGGTAGCGCCCCGTAACCTGGCGCAACGCCGCCCGCAGCCGGCCCAGATCCGGGTTCAAGAACCAGTCGTTCTGCGCGCTCATGATGCTCAACTCGGCCATGCCCCGCGCCGCAACGCGCTGCGACGGCGACCATTGCGGAAACCCGTTCCGCTCCAACCGCAGATTGTCAAATCTGACGAACAAGACCTCGGCATCCGGACGTATCAGTTCCGCCCGCAGATGGGTGCCGTCAAACAAGACCTCACGGCCCATCGCCGCAGGATCGCGCGTTAGGCCACCGTTGCCCCTGGCCCCAGTCTCGCCCGTCATCGCAACTTTCCCATCAGCCAGTCCTCGCGTCCACGCATCCTGTCATGTCGCCATCACAGCATCGCCCCGCCGCCGTTTACATTCAAGGTCGCGCCCGTGACAAAGCCCGCCTCAGGACTTGCCAGATACAGCACCGCCGCCGCAATCTCTGCCGGAGTTCCCATGCGCCCCATCGGCACCGTCCCCAGAATCGCGGCCTTTTGCGCCTCGTTCAGCTTGTGCGTCATGGCGGTCTCGATGATCCCGGGGGCCACACAATTCACTGTGATGTTGCGGCTCGCCACCTCGGCGGCCAAGCTCTTGCTCAAGCCCACCATGCCCGCCTTGCTCGCCGCATAATTCCCCTGCCCGGGATTGCCCGTGGCCCCCACGATCGAACTGATATTGATGATCCGACCCCACCGCGCTTTCATCATGCCCCGCAGCACCCCCCGGCACAGCCGAAACGTGCTGGTCAGGTTGATCTCGATGACCTGCGACCATTCCTCGTCCGACATC
>JBAXXO010000272.1:0-4331 GCA_037127855.1 Alphaproteobacteria bacterium | reverse complement strand
CCAAATCTTATCCCCCCTGTTTGGCCGCAATCGCGTCGGCCAGAACCAGCACGTTCATCGCCATGCGTTCGGACGCCGCATCGATCATCCGCCCGTCCAACTGCGCCGCCCCCTTGCCCATCGCCTCGGCCTTGCGCAATTCCTCGATGATCCGCCGCGCCCGGGTCACCTCGGCCTCGGGCGGCGAGAACACCTCGTTGGCCAAGGCGATCTGGCTGGGATGGATTGCCCATTTGCCCTCGCAGCCCAAGGCCGCAGCCCGCCGCGCACCATCCTTGTACCCCTCGGGGTCGCTGAAATCGCCAAACGGTCCATCCACAGCCCGCAGACCGTATGCCCGGCACGCCACGACCATCCGACTGATCGAGGCATGCCATTGGTCGCCGGGATAATGCGGGTTCAGCCCGCCGATATTTGTCGTCCGCGCCCGCATCGATGCGGCGAAATCGGCCACACCAAAGTGCAGCGCCTCCAGCCGTCCGCCAAAGCGGGCGATGTCTTCGACATTGGCCATGCCAAGCGCCGTCTCGATCAGCGCCTCCAGCCCGACCCGGGTGGCAAAACCCTTGGCCTGCTCGATCTGGTTTACCATCGCCTCGACCATGTACAGATCGCCTGTCACCCCCACCTTGGGCACCAGCAGCGTGTCCACCCGGTCACCGGCCTGCTCCATCACATCCACCACGTCGCGGTACATGTAATGCGTGTCCAGCCCGTTGATCCGCACCGACACCGTTTTGCCGCGGGCGCGCCAGTCGATGTCGTTCAGGGCCTGAATGGCATTCTTGCGCGCCTGCTCTTTCTCGGACGGTGCAATCGCATCCTCCAGATCGAGAAATACGTAATCCGCCGGCCCCTCCGCCGCCTTGTCGATCATCGCGGGGTTCGAGGCGGGCACTGCCAGTTCCGACCGCTGCAGACGCGGCTTGCGCATCGGGTGAAGTGTATGGCTCATCTGTGACGTCCTTATTCCGCCGCCAGCCGGGCAGAGGCCGCAGCACCTTGCGCATAAACCGCCTGCGCCGCCGCAACCCCGCTGCCAAACTGCACCCGCGCCCCGGCCTCGGCCAGACACAACTCGGCCAATGCAATGGCCGTCAGGCACATCCCCTCATTGCAATCGCCGATATGCCCGATGCGAAACACCTTGCCCGTCAAAGGCCCCAGACCCGACCCGAACGACGCGTTGAACCGGTCATAGCCAATCCGGATCACGTCACGCGCATCGACACCTTCGGGTGTACGAATCGCGGTGACCGTGTCGGAATGCAGCGACGCATCCTCGGCACAGATCTCCAGCCCCCAGGCCTTGACGGCCGCCCGCACGCCGGACGCAAGCCGGTGATGACGCGCCAGAATGTTGTCCAACCCCTCGGCCATCATGCGGTCGATTGCGGCCCGCAGCCCGTGCAATAGTTGTGCTGGCGGGGTATAGGGGAAGTACCCCGTCTCATTGCCCTTGATCTGGTCGGAAAACTCAAAATAGGACCGACGCAAATTGGCCGTTTCCGAAGCCTTCATCGCCTTGGCACTGACCCCCAGAATGCCCAGACCTGCCGGCATCATGAAGCCCTTCTGGCTGCCCGTCACCGCCAGGTCCACCCCCCAGAGGTCCATGGCAAAGGGCAGACAGCCGATCGACGACACGCCGTCCACGAACAGCATCGCGCCATGCCCGACCTCATCCATCAAGCGCCGCATCCCCGCGACGTCTGACGTGACACCTGTCGCCGTCTCGTTATGGGTAATGAAAACGGCCTTGATCTCGCCCTTGGTATCAGCGCGCAAGGCTGACGCAAACGCCTCTATCGGCGCCCCGGCACCCCAGGGCAGGTCGATCAGATCAACCTTCAGGCCAAGCCGCCCGGCCATCTGCGCCCATAGCACGGAAAACTGGCCGTGCTGTGCCATCAAGACCCGGTCGCCCAGTGACAGCGTGTTGGTGATCGCTGCCTCCCATGCGCCCGTTCCCGACGACGGAAACAGCAGCACATGGCCATCCTTGGTTCCGAAAATCGTCTTCAGGTCGCGAAATATCGCCATGTTCGCCGCACCGAAATCATGCGCGCGGTGGTCTTGCATCGGCACATTCATCGCCTGACGCACGGTTTCGGGCACGTTGGTCGGGCCGGGAATGAACAGGTGATTGATGCCAGTACGCATGATGTCCTCCATTTTGCTGAACCGCCATGCCACCGGGACATGGTTATGCAAAATGAAAACACGTTGCGCTGTGAATGCGAGAATTTACAATGTTGAAGTTTTGTAATATTGTAAATACGACAGACGCGTCAGAGTGTACAACAGCATGCAGAAAACGTTCATCGGTCCGCATCTGCGCCGCCTGCGCCTGGAAAGGGGCGAAACGCAGGGCACCATGGCCCGCGTGCTGGGCATCAGCCCGTCTTACGTCAACCTGCTGGAAAACAATGAAAGATCGGTCTCGGTGCAGGTGCTGTTTCGGCTGTTCGATGCTTACGGTGTCGATTGGCGCGACATCGCCGAAGAGGATGGCACCGCCCAACTGTCCGATCTGCGCGCCGTGATCCAAGACCCGCTGTTCACCCCCACCCGCCCCGATCTGCCACAACTGCGTGCGGCGCTTGTGCATGCGCCGGGGCTCGTGCAGTCCTTCATGTCGCTGTACCGCAGCTATCAGGTCGTCTCAGACCAGCTTTTGTCGCTGACCGAAAACGGTGCTCCCCTACTCTCCGCCTCGCCCGAGGCCGCTGTTCATGATGTGTTTCGCCGTAACCGCAACCACTTTCCCGCACTGGAAGAGGCCGCCGAGGGGTTCTGGTCAAACCCGGTCGAGCGGGATGAGATTTATGTCACCCTCAAACGCCGTCTGCGCGACAATGGCGTTACTGTCCGGGTCTGCCGGGTCGAGGATTTGCCGGGTGCATTGCGCCAATATGACGATGCCCGGCATGAGATTTTGCTGTCCGAGGCGCTGGATCAGCCCAACCGCAGCTTTCAGCTTGTCCATATGACGGCCCTTCTTGAACAGCGCACCCTGCTGGATACCCTGATCCAGCGCAGCGGCATTTCCGATGCGCGCGGCATGGCGCGTCTGCGGATCGAACTGGCAAACTACTTCGCCGCCGCCGTGCTGATGCCCTATGCGGCCTTTCTGGCCGAGGCGCAGGCCAGCAAATACGATTTTGATCATATCGCGACGCGCTTTGGCGTCAGCTTTGAACAGGCCTGCCACCGCGCCACCACCTTGCAACGCGAGGGGGCGCAGGGCGTGCCTTTCTTCTTTCTGCGCATCGACAAAGGTGGCAATGTCACCAAACGCTTCAATGCCACCGATTTTCATTTGGCCGAATATGGCGGGGCGTGCCCGCGTCTGGATGTGCATACCAGCTTTCGCACGCCGGGGCGGATCATGCCGCAATTTGTCGAAATGCCCGACCGCAGCCAGTTCTTCGTATTCTCGCGCACCGTCGACCGCCCGACATGGGAACGCCATGCGCAAGACAACCGGCTTGCTGTCGCCATGGGCTGCGCCGTGGCCCATGCGCCCGATATCGGTTATGCCGAGGGATTTTCGATGTCTGCCGCCCGCATGATCCAGATCGGCATCAACTGCCGGATCTGCCCGCGCGCCCATTGCGACCAGCGCGCCCATCAGGCCGCGATCCTGACTCAACCGGTTGACGCCCTGCGCCGAGGCGTGACGCGTTACGACGTGTGAACAGATCGGGCTTGGCACCAACCTGACAGATCTCAAGATCAGGCACCTAGAGCCTTGATTCTTAAGTTTTTTTGAACAATCAGTGTTTTGAATTCCCTCACACGCCTGGGAGCCCCCATGTGCCCGCCTCAACCGACCCGGATAGGGTCCCGCAGCAGCCGTAACCCGTTCAACACGACCAGCAAGGTGCCGCCCTCATGCCCGACCACGGCCAACGGCAAAGGCAGGGCAAAGAACAGACCTCCCACCACCAGCAAGATCATCGCCCCGATGGAAAAACCCAGATTCTGCTTGATGATCCGCGCCGTCCGCTGCGCCAGCGCATGCGCCATCGCAAGCCTTTGCAAATCGTCTGACAGCAAAGCGACCTCGGCGGCCTGCAAGGCAACCTCGCTGCCCGCGGCCCCCATCGCGATCCCGACATCAGCCCGCGCCAGTGCCCCCGCATCATTGACCCCGTCGCCTACAAAGGCGACCCTGCTCGCCGCTGCCAATTCGCCGACCAACGCGACCTTGTCCTGCGGCAGCAAGCCGGCATGGACCTCGGTCTCGGCAAAGCCCAGATCGGCCCCGATCCGCAAGGCCACTGCCTGCCGGTCGCCGGTCATCATCACCACCCGCCCGACCCGTG
>JBAXXO010000271.1:0-4373 GCA_037127855.1 Alphaproteobacteria bacterium | reverse complement strand
ACCCTCGACCATGGACCGTCGGCCCGACACCCGCAGGCGGCGATCGTTCATCCACGCCCCGGCACCCTTTTCAGCCCAGTACAATTCGTCCTTGGCCGCGTCAAAGATCACACCCGAAACGATTTCGCCCTTGTGTTCCAAACCGATGGAAATCGCCCAATGCGGCAGGCCGTGCAAAAAGTTGGTTGTGCCGTCCAACGGATCGACGATCCAGCGACGGGTGGGGTCGGCCCCCTCACTGCCGCCGGTTTCCTCGCCCAGCCAGCCATAGGTCGGGCGGCCCGTCATCAACTCTTCCTTGATGATGCGCTCGGCTTCCAGGTCGGCCCTTGACACGAAATCGCCCGGACCCTTGGAAGACACCTGCAGGTTTTCGACCTCGCGAAAGTCCTTGACCAAACTGCGACCGGCTTTGCGGGCGGCCTTGATCATCAGATTGAGGTTGGCGCTGCCTTGCATAAGCGATCTCCGGGCGGACGGGATGGGTACCAGCGGCGCAGATACACGCGGGCGCGGGGGAAGGAAAGGGGGCGTCGGGACCTGTGCCAAATGGACAATTGCAGCGCGCGCGGATTGGCTTTGGCCGGGTGGCCAGCTTGGTCAAGGGGCCAGTTCGCTGGTAAAGAACCCTTCGGGATCGTCGATTTCGGTCAGGCGCTTGCGGTCGATCAGCCAGAACCTTGTGCCGACGTTGCGCACAAAGCTGCGGTCATGGCTGACCAGCAGACAGGTGACGCCCTGCATCAGCAATTCCGATTCCAACGCCTCCTGGCCCTCGATGTCCAGATGGTTGGTCGGTTCGTCCAGCAGATAGAAGTTGGGCTGTTGCAGGCGCAGCAGCAACATGGCCAGACGGGCCTTCTGGCCCCCCGATAGGGGTGCCAGCGGTTTGTTCTGCGCGTCCTGCCTAATGCCCGCACCCGCAAGTTGGCTGCGCGCCAGGACGTCGCCGGTCTTGAATGCAGTGACAAGGTCGAAAGGCGTGGCCTTGGGCGGCAACTGCGACAAGGACTGGTCCGAATGCCCAAGCACCAGTGTTGGCGGCGCTTTGATGGCCGGGTGGCCGGTCGTGATGGCGCGCAGAACCGCGTTCATCAACTGGGTCTTGCCGGCGCCATTGCGGCCCAAAAGCACGACACGATCGCCCTTTTCGATCCATTTCTGACCGGTCATGAACAACGGTCTGGCGTCCGGCGTCGTGACGGCCGCATCGTTCAACTGCAGCAGCGCCTTGGCATGGATGCCGGAATTGGCCAGCTTTATGGCCCCTGCCGACAGTTCCTTATGCGCTGGGCGGGCGGCGGCTTCGATCTTTTCGGCGCGATCCTTCAATTGCTTTGTCTTGGTGATCAGCAGGTCCGAACCCGAGTTGATGCCGATATTCTTCAATTTAGCAGCCTGCCTGCGCAGTTGCCCGGCCTTGGCAAGTTCGTTTTCGAACTGGCGGCCCTGTGCCTCGTCGCCCTGGCTCAGCGCCGCGCGAGCCTGCGAATAGGGCAGGGAAAAGCTGCGCGTCGCCTTGTCGCGCAGGAACAGACTGCGCGTGGTCACGGCATCCAGAAAAGCGCGGTCATGCGAGGCGGCGATGACGGCGGTGTCGCGCGGCAAGGCGGCAAGCCAGCGTTGCAACAGGCCGATGCGCGTCAGGTCCAGATGGTTGGTCGGCTCGTCCAGCAGCAGAATGTCGGGGTTGTTGATGGCCGCGCGGGCCAAAAGTGCTGTGCGTTGCCAACCGCCGCTCAGGGCGCCCAGTTGCAGGTCTCGCAGGTCCAGCGGCACCGACAGATCGTCCAGCGTCACGTCAACGCGCCAGAAGTCCGCGATGGGGTCCGATAAGGATTGAGCGACCGCGTCGCGAAAGGTCAGCGCCAGCAAGGCGGCAGGGGCGTCTTGTTCGACCAACGCTACAGTTGTGCCCCGCGCGCGCGTAAAGTCGCCCGATGTCGGCGCCAACTGGCCCGCAAGACAGCGCAGCAACGACGATTTGCCGCGCCCGTTGGCGGCGATCAGGCCCAGCCGGTCGCCGACGGCAAGGGTAAAGGACAGATCCTCGAACAGCGGTATCGCCAGGATCAGCGAAAGGGATTTGACAGAGATAATGGACATCTTGGCCTCGAAATGCCGAACGAACGCTTCGGGGCGGGGTTGGGGTCGCGGGATGTGACGCCAATTCCGCCCTGCTCACACAAGCAGGGCAAGGACAGGGCCAGGGTTCAAGGGCTGTTTGGCGCAGAAGGTCATGAACGTCAGAATGGTCGATTTCGGCCTTGCGTCAAGCTCTTTGCAGTTTGACTGGTTCGCTGCGGCCAAGGCGCAGGAAATGCGCCATAAAGGGTTTTGCGGCATCCGCTTCGCGGGTTGCGGCACCCAGACGCTTGGTGATGGTGCCATCGCCCAAAGGTCGCGTGACATAGTCGGCGTTGGATTTGACATCGCGGATCACCCAGTCCGGCAGCACCGCAACGCCGCGGTTGGACCCCACCAGCATCAAGATCACGGCGGTCAGTTCAACCGGTCGCTGCGCACGGGGTTCGACCTTGGCCTCGGTCAGGAATTCGGTGAACACGTCCAGTTTGTCGCGGCTGACAGGATAGGTGATCAGGGTCTGGTCACGAAAATCATCCGGCTCGATCCGGATCTTTTGCGCCAGATGGTTTTGCGCCGAGGCCACGAAAGTCGGATGATAGTCGAACAACGGGTTGAACACCAAGCCCGGCAATGGTTCGGGATTCGACGTGATCACAAGATCAACCTCTTCGCGCAGCAGGGCCGGAAATGCGTCAAAGGCAAGCCCGGCACGGATGTCGACATCAACCTCGGGCCAGGCATGGCGGAACAGTTCCAACACCGGAAACAGCCAGTCAAAACAGGCGTGGCATTGAATTGCGATGTGCAATCTGCCCGTCTTGCCATTGGCCAAGGCACGAAACTCTTCTTCCAGCGCCGTGATTTCGGGCAGGATGCGGTCGGCGACGCGCAGCATGCGCAGGCCCGCCGCAGACAGTCGCATGGGTTTGGACCGTCGGACAAAAAGCTCCATTCCGACCTGATCCTCGATGCCAGCCACCTGATGCGACAGCGCCGATTGGGTGGTGTTCAGCAGGTCGGCGGCCCGGGCAAGGCCACCCGCCTGCTGGATGGCACGCAGGGTGCGAAAGTGGCGAAGCTCCAGATACATGCGTGTTACCTCATGTAGATGATGAAAAATATGAATTTGATTCATTATTACGGATATGGGACCATTTTCCAACTTCAAAGGAGTCACCCCATGTCCCGCGCCCGCATTTCGTTCGAATTCTTTCCGCCGCAGTCACTCGACGCATCGTTTCGGCTGTGGGATACGGTTCAGATCCTGGCCCCGATGGGCCCCGATTTTGTTTCGGTGACCTATGGCGCGGGTGGCACAACGCGGACCTTGACACATCAGGCGGTGGCGGCGATCAGGCGCAATTACGGGCTGAATGTGGCGGCGCATCTGACCTGTGTGGGCGCAACCCGGGCCGAGACAATGGCCGTGGCCGACAGCTATGCCGCCTTGGGCGTCACCGAGATCGTGGCATTGCGCGGCGATCCGCCGAAAGGCCAGGCACGGTTTGTGGCGCATCCGGATGGTTTTGCCGACACGACCGAATTGGTTGCGGCACTTGCCCGGACGGATAAGTTCAAGATCCGCGTCGGTGCCTATCCCGAGCGGCACCCGGATGCGGCGGACGGGGCCGCAGATGTGGCATGGCTGAAGCGCAAGCTGGAGGCGGGCGCGCATTCGGCGATCACTCAATTCTTTTTTGAGGCCGAAACCTTCCTGCGGTTCCGTGATGCCTGCGTCAAAGCCGGGATCACCGCACCAGTGATTCCCGGCATTCTGCCGATCCAAAGCTGGCAGGGCGCCAAGCGCTTTGCCACAGGCTGCGGCGCGCATGTGCCCGCCCGCCTTGATGAGGCGTTCCACTTTGCCAAACGCGACGGACGCGAAGAATTGCTGGCCCTGACCCAATGCGCGACCCTGTGCGAGCGTTTGATGGCCGAGGGGGTGCAGGATTTGCACTTCTACACGTTGAACCGGCCGGAATTGACGCGAGATGTGGTGCGGGCCTTGGGCTTGGGTACAGACGTCGCACTGGAAAAAGTCGCCTGACCCGGCGGCGAGTTTCATCCACCTTACCCACGATGACATCGACTGGACCATGCGTTCCAAATGCTTCTAAAGACATCTTAAAGGCCGACGGACCACCAACTTTGGTTGCAAAGGTCGAAACCAACCGAGACGAGTTGAACGCGACGTTCTAACGCATTGATTTACAATTGCACTTTTAAAGATTTGGCTCCGGCGGTAGGGATCGAACCTACGACCAATTGATTAACAGTCAACTGCT
>JBAXXO010000270.1:0-4432 GCA_037127855.1 Alphaproteobacteria bacterium | reverse complement strand
TCGTCAAGCAGCGCGACACCTGGACCTTTTCGCGCATCATGGGCACCACCGACCCGAATTGGCAACTCACCGCCACCGGCGACTGAATTGCGCGCGGTGACTGCTTCCCTGCTCGTGACCATAATGCTGGCGATGCTCCTGATGACCCATTCCGCCACCGCTCAGGTCTATGACTTCGAATCGCTCGACGGCTGGGCACAGGACGACCATCTGGCGGCGTTGCGCACCTTTCGTCGCACCTGCGATCAATTGACCCGGCCCGATTGGCAACCGCTGTGCCGCGTGGCGCAGGATGTCGATGACAACCAAGCCGCCGCCCGCCAATTCTTTGAGATTCTGTTCAAGCCCGCCCTGATCGGCACGCCGCCTGCCCTGTTCACCGGCTATTACGAACCGGTCCTGCAAGGCTCGCCGATCCGCACCGCCCGTTTTGCTTATCCGATCTACCGCCGTCCGCCCGAATTGCGCGACGGCACCGCTTGGTATGACCGCGCCACCATCGAAAGCGGCATCCTGCGCGGTCGGGGCCTTGAAATCGCCTGGCTCGACGACCCGGTCGAGGTGTTCTTTCTGCATATTCAGGGCTCTGGCCGCGTGCACATGACCAATGGAACAACGATTCGGGTGGGCTATGCTGGTCGCAATGGCTATGCCTATCGCTCCATCGGTCAGGAACTGGTCAGCCGCGGCATCTTGACCCGCTCGCAAGTGTCCGCCGACACGATTCGCGCCTATGTCCGCGCCAACCCCGTCAACGGCTTGCAATTGCTGAACCACAACCCTTCCTATGTCTTCTTTCGCAAGCTTTCGACCCTGACCGACGATCAGGGCCCGATCGGGGCCATGGGCCGCTCCATCACCACTCTGCGCTCCATCGCGGTCGATCCCGACTACGTCCCCCTCGGTGCCCCGGTCTGGATCGAGAAATCCGGCGCAGACCCGATGCACCGTCTGATGGTTGCCCAGGATACCGGCGGCGCGATCAAGGGGGCGCAACGTGCCGACATCTTCTTTGGCACCGGCTCGCAGGCCGGCCATGACGCCGGCACGATCAAGGACGGTGGCCGCATGCTGCAACTGCTGCCCATCGACCTCGCCTATGCGCTCGCGCCCGAGGGCTGATCCATGTCCCGCCGCCGCACCCTGCGCCCCGAGGAAGAGGATCTTTGGCAGGCCGTCACCCGCACCGCCAGGCCCCTGCATCCGCGCCGCAAACCGGAAACCGCGCCACCCACGCCGCCGGTCCCGGCCACTGGCACCAGCCCGGCCCCCGCCTTCACATCACGCCTGCCCGCCTTCACTCTGGGCGAAAAGGCCCGAAAGACACCGGTACAAAACACCGGTCACAACCTAGCCCCCAGCCTGACCGACAGCCTGCATCAGGCCCCGATCTTGATGGATGCCAAGGCCCATGCCCGCATGACCCGCGGCAAACTCGCGCCCGAGGCGCGCATAGACCTGCACGGCATGACTCTTTCGCAGGGCCATCCCGAACTGATCCACTTCATTCTCAACAGTCATGCTGCAGGCCATCGTCTGGTTCTGGTCATCACGGGCAAGGGCAAGGCAAAGCCCGACCAAGGCCCGATCCCGCAACGCCTTGGCGTCTTGCGCCATCAGGTCCCGCTATGGCTGCGCCAGATGCCACTCGCCCCGTATGTCCTGCAAATCACCGAAAGCCATCTCAGGCATGGTGGTGCCGGTGCCTATTATGTCTACCTGCGCCGCAGCCGGTAAAGTCTAAGGCATCACCCGTCCCATCCCTACAAAATCCGCATTCATACTGGCCTAAATACTCATCTTGCGCGACATGCCAAGAAACCCCCGATCTCACGGTGTGAAACAAAGATTAAAATCAGATAATTAAATTTATTATAAACAGTCACTTACCAAAGACCCCACGCGTGGCAGCCTCAATCAAAGCACATAGCGCGACAGATCAGCCGACCGCGCCAGGGCCCCCAGATTGGCCTCGACGAACCCTGCATCCACAACGATCCTCTCCCCGTCGCGGTCCGGCGCGGAAAAGCTCAACTCCTCGAAAGCCCGCTCCATCACGGTGTATAGCCGCCGCGCGCCGATATTCTCCACGGCCCGGTTCACCTCGGCTGCGATGCGGGCAAGGGCTGCGATCCCATCCTCGGTAAAGCTCACCGTGACCCCCTCTGTCGCCAGCAAGGCCGAATATTGCCGTGTCAGGGCATTCTCGGTCTCGGTCAGGATACGGACAAAGTCACCCTCGGTCAGCGGCTGCAACTCGACCCTGATCGGCAAACGACCCTGCAATTCCGGCAGCAAGTCCGAAGGTTTCGCCACATGAAACGCCCCGCTGGCGATGAACAGGATATGGTCGGTCTTGACCGGCCCATACTTGGTTGAAACCGTTGTCCCCTCGATCAGCGGCAACAGATCCCGCTGCACCCCTTCACGGCTGACATCGGCCCCCCGCGCATCCGCCCGGCTGCAGATCTTGTCGATCTCATCCAGAAATATGATGCCATTGTTTTGCACGGCTTCCAAGGCCGTCGCCTTGACGGTGTCATCGTCCAGCAGCTTGTCCGCTTCCTGCTGGGTCAGAATGGCATGGCTGTCGCGCACCGTCAGCTTCTTCTTGCTGGTCCGCCCGCTGCCAAAGACCTTCATCAAATCCTGCAGCCCGGGCATCTCTTGCCCGCCACCCATCGTCATTGGCAGCACCGGCACGGCGTCAACGACATCCAACTCGATCACCGTGTCATCCAACTCGCCCCGCCGCAGTTTGCCCCGAAACATCTCTCGCGTCTGTTCCCGCGCATCCCGACCCGCCAGCGCCTCGATCACGCGGTCTTCGGCGGCTGTTTTCGCACGCGCCGCCACCTCTTCGCGCATCCGCGCCCGCGTATCGACCAAGGCGATGTCCACCAGATCACGGATAATGCTGTCGACATCGCGCCCGACATAGCCCACTTCAGTAAACTTGGTTGCCTCGACCTTCAAGAACGGGGCGCGGGCCAGCTTGGCCAGTCGTCGCGCAATCTCGGTCTTGCCGACACCCGTGGGCCCGATCATCAGGATGTTCTTGGGGTAAACCTCTTCGCGCAGATCATCTCCCAGCCTTTTGCGCCGCCATCGGTTGCGCAAGGCGACCGCCACGGCACGTTTGGCATCGCTTTGTCCGATGATGAAGCGGTCCAGCTCCGAGACGATTTCACGGGGCGTCAGGTCGGTCATGATACCACCCCATATGGCGGAAGCCTGAACTTCCCCGGAAAGGCGGGCAATGCCGCCATCAGCCTGGCCCGAATCTGGTCCCATTTCGCGCCCAGCAGCACCAGAATCAAGCCCAGAACCAAGACTGCATAGGCCGAACCCCCGCCGAAGACGGCGCTGGCAAGGACCACCGAATAGCCCGCACCCGAAACCAGAAACGAACGTCGGTCAATCACTATGGCGATCATCGCCAGCACCGTCAAGAACACCACCAAAGCAGCTTGGCCGCCGAGACCGCCCGATTTCAACAGGTTCAGTGCGATTGAGTTCACAATGGCCGGTGCTGCCACGATATGCAGCCAGAATGCTGTCGCCGATCGAGTACTGACCCGCATCGGGTCGGACAAGTCAAGCCGCATCGCCAAAGCAAAGACACCCAGCCCGAATGCCACTGTCATGACGGACAGGGGCCCGGTTGCGCCAAACAGCAACGCGCCAAAAGCGTCTTCACCCAGCATTCCCGCCCCATTCAGACCTGACGCGGCGGCAATAAAGACAGCCCCCGCAATCAAGGCGGCGGCAAACGGCACTCGAAAGGCCGCATAAAATCCTGACATGACAGCCGCGACGATCAAGGCCACAGCCATCGACGCAAAGGCCCCATCCACGCCAACCATTGCAAATCCCAGCACCGTCGCCGTCATGGCGGTCATTATGCTGAGCGCAATCGAGGGCGCAATCATCCGGCGTTTCATGGTAAAGTAACTCGCCGCAGCGGCAAGACCTGCAAGCGTCGCGACAGACAGCAACACCGTGACGATTCCAGCCGGCACCTCCATGTTAAGCCCGAACAGAACCGCCACTCCGACCCAGCCAGTGAACAGAATCGAAAGACCGACAACCACAAAAATCTCGTTGAAACCCTTGAACAGCACAAAAGGCTCTTCAACCTCTGCGACTGTATCCTTGGCAAGTCGACGCGCTTCGGAAAAGGCGATCAGTTTCGCAGTCTGCGCCTCAGTCACGATGCCACTGGCAATCGCGGCGCGCAGATCATCGGTTGACAGGGTCATTTTTCAATCCGCTCCACCGTCAGATTTCCATTTGTATAGACACAGATGTCGGCGGCGATTGCCATCGCCTTGCGTGCGATCACCTCAGCGGTAAAGTCCGTCTCCATCAGCGCCCTAGCTGCCGCCAGCGCGAAATTTCCGCCCGAGCCGATTGCGGCCACGTCATGTTC
>JBAXXO010000269.1:0-4471 GCA_037127855.1 Alphaproteobacteria bacterium | reverse complement strand
GGCTCTGGCCCTGACCGGGAATATTGCGGGCGACGCGGCGCATGACGAGGACGATGATGATGGCGACACCGAGGACGAGGGGCCGCATCTGCATCTGCACTGTGTGGTCGGCCTGCGCGACGCAACGACACGGGGCGGACATCTGATTGAGGGCATCGTTCGGCCAACGATGGAACTGATCATCGATGAAAGTCCAGTGCATATGAACCGCGGCATGGATCGCGCCTCGGGCCTTGTCCTGTTGCAACCGAATCAAAAGGATTGACCGATGCGATTTGCTGTAAACTCGCTACTGTTTTCCGGCAGTTTTGACGAAAGCAGTCTGGGGCTGTGCAACAAGGTCCGTGACATGGGGTTTGACGTGTTCGAGGTTACCCCGGTGGATCCGTCAGTCTTTCCAGCGGCCAAATTGCGCGCGCGGGCGCAGGATCTGGGTCTGTCGCTGAACGCGAACTATGCGCTTCCTTTGGATGCCAACACAATCAGCCCAGACCAGGCTGTGCGTGCGCGAGGGGTGGAACTGTCTAAAAAAGTGGTGGACTTGTGCATCGAGGCGGGAGTCGAGGTGTATTGTGGGGCCAATTATTGCGCTTGGGGCTATCTTTCGGGCCGCCGCCGGTCGGTCGACGAATGGAATTGGGGCGTCGAGGCATATCGCAAGATCGGAGAACATGCGGCGGGCAGCGGGCTGACCATTGCGGTCGAAACGCTGAACCGGTTCGAGTCCCATTATCTGAACACCGCCGAAGATGCCTGCCGCTTTATCGACGAGGTGGACCTGCCCAATTGCAAGGTGCATCTGGACACGTTTCACATGCTGCGAGAGGAAGACAACATTGGCGAAGCAATCCGCAAGACTGGCTCCCGGTTGGCCTATTTTCACGCCTGCGGCAGCCATCGCGGCATTCCAGGGAACGATATGGTGCCGTGGGATGACACATTCCGGGCGCTGAAGGATATCGGCTACGATTACGTCATTGGTGTGGAATCGTTTAACCCGAGCATCGAACGCTTGGCTAGCCTAGTATGCATCTGGCGCGACTATGCCGCCAGCCCCGAGGCACTGGCCACGGAGTCGCTGGCCTATCTTAAAGCCAAACATGCTGCAATTTACGCCTGACACACCGGGGTCTGCCGCGGTGGCTGACCCCAAACCACCAACCAAAACGAAGTCAAAGGAGAATGGATATGGCAAAGACGATCGAAATTGTGAACTTCCGCCTGGCTGACGGTGTCACCGACGAGGCGTTCATTGAGCGTACCATGGCGATGGAGCGTGACTTTCTGGGCAAGTTGCAGGGTTTTCTGGACCGTGATACGGGCAAATCGACCTCGGGCGACTGGGTTGTGGTGCTGCATTGGGCGCAGCCCGAGGATGCCCAGGCCTCGATGGACAAGTTTGTCGGCAATCCGGGGACCAAGTCCTTTACTGACATGATCGACATGTCGACCTTCAAAATGACGCGCTTTGAACTGCGCGACCACTACGAATGACGCATCCTGCGGTACCTGCCGCAGTAAGCCCACACCGGGTTCATTGCCTCGCGGCAGAGCGGGTCGGGACAACCATGGGGACATCCGGCAAGTATGGCCGGATGTTTCCCAACCTTCGCCCGCTAGATGTGGCCGAGGGGCCACTGGCAGCCCTGGGCCAGCCCGGTGGCGATTGCGATGGTGCGGGTCAGGACATGGCCTGCGACAGCGCGGCAGGTTGGCCCTTCTTTGGGCAACTAATTGCGCATGACATCACCGCGGACCGATCTTTGGTGACGCATGGTCGGGATGAAGTTCTGGTCAATTCCCGGGCTGCCAAGTTGGACCTGGAATGCGTCTATGCTGGCGGGCCGACCGGTTCGGTGTATATTTATGATTACAATGATGGCGCTAGTTTTCTGCTGGGCACCGATGGCGCCGATCTGCCGCGCAATGCCCAAGGCATCGCGATCATCGGTGACGCCCGCAACGATTCGCACTTTGTGATAAACCGCCTGCATCTGGCCCTGATGCAGGCGCACAACATTCTGGTAGCCCGACTTAGGGCTTCAGGTACGGCCCCCGCAGCTTTGTTTGACGAGGCGCGGCGGCGCGTGACATGGTTCTATCAATGGGTTGTCATCAACGAATACCTGCCGATGCTGGTGGACTCTGGCGTGATAGCAAAGGTGATGTCGGGCGAAACTGCCTCTGCGATGGGGTCAGATACCAAAATACCGATCGAATTCGCTGATGCCGTCTTTCGCTATGGTCATTCGCAAATCCGCCCCGCCTATCAGCTGCAGACTGGCGGCCCAATGATCGATATTTTCCCTGATCTCTTGGGCTTTCGCCCGGTGCCGCCCGAACGCCAGATCAACTTTCGGCTGTTCTTTGATGGCGCCGGTCAGGGCAGGGCGCAGCGGTCGATGCCGATCAGCGAAAAGATGCAGACCCCAATCATCCGCCTGCCGGCCGAGATTACTGGGACGTTGGTCGACGAGACCTATCGTTCGCTGGCCGCGCGCGACTTGCGTCGAGGGCTGTCGACGGCCCTGCCCTCGGGCGAAGATGTGGCGCGCGCCATGGGGATCATGCCACTGACGCCTGCGGATATTGGCACGGTGGTCAGTGCCCATGGTACACCGCTGTTTTACTATATCCTGCGCGAGGCAGCGATGTTCACGGGGGGCAACCGTCTGGGCCCAGTTGGAGGCAGGATTGTTGCCGATGTGCTTATATCCCTGATGCGGCGGGACCCCGCGTCCTATTTGTCCCGTGATCCGGCATGGCATCCTGCCAGCGATGCCCTGTTGCAGGTCGGCCCGGATGCAGAGTTGATCGACTTGCTTGAACTTTCCCAATCCCCCATGATCCAGGAGTAGCCAATGACGCGCACCTACCAGATTTCACCCGAGGCTTTTGTCATCCCCGCAGACCTACCAGTTCCCGGTGTCGGCAAGTTGCCGGTCAACGCGATGGTGTTGCGGGGCAAGGAGCCGATGATCCTTGACACGCTGGCCATCGTGCACCGCCAGTATTTCCTGGATGAGGTGTTCCAAATCGTGGAACCCGAAGACGTGCGCTGGCTTTTCCTCAGCCATGAGGACCGCGACCATTCCGGGTCGATCATGGAGGTTCTTGCTCGTTGTCCGAAGGCCAAGTTGGTCACCAACTTCTTGGGTGTTTGCAAACTGCATGAGGAGTTCGACTTTGACCCTCGCCGCGTTCACGTCCTGAACGATGGCGAAACGCTCGATATTGGTGACCGCACCTTGGCCGCGATCCGTCCGCCGCTATATGACTCGGCGGCCACTACGGGGATCTGGGACCCGAAAAGCGAAATTTATTATGGCGCCGACTGCTTTGGCGTCGTCACGACGGGCGAAGTGCCGCATTACATCGACGATATGAAAGAGAGCGATTTTGAAGATGGCTTCTTCTTTATGAACCGTGCGAACCACATCTGGTTTGAACATGTAAAGCCCGAAGCCCTTGCCGAAGCAGCAGAACGGATCAAGAAGCTAGGCGCCCGAATGTTGGTCAGCGGCCATGGCCCTGTCGAACGGCGCAACGTCGACAAGATGTGCGACATGATCAAGCGGATTGGTGACATGCCGGCAATCCAGTTGCCCAACAACGAGACTTACGAGGCCATGTTGGATGCGGCCCAACCCTGAACGATCAACCATCACCCGGGTACCGGTCGCCCGGGGGTTGGTTGTCCCACCCGCGGGCAGGATGGCTGCCAACATACAGGTTGACTTGGACGGAGAAGGGCATGGTTCAAGGGCGACAGACAGACCTGTCTGCCTGGGCCCGTTGTGCGGGTTCAAACCCATTAGCCCTTGACCTGTGCAAATCTGATCATCAGCCGATGTTAATTTGCACGCAAAACTGACCCGGGATTTGCATCGAGAACTGACCCACCAGAGGGTTATGTCCCGGCCGTCAGGTCTGGGTCAAGGCATGTATGGTGTCCTTCTTTTTGCGGGTTGCTGCGGCTGAACTGGCCTTGAAGCGGAAGCTGTCGTTTCCGGTCTCCAGTATGTGGCAGCGCTGGGTGAGGCGGTCGAGCAAGGCCGTGGTCATCTTGGCGTCACCGAAGATGGTGGGTAAGCCTGCGCTGAGGGTCGTCTTCGTGTGATTGATCTTTGCGTTTATTGGACCGTCCATATGGTCTCCTTTTGGACGGTGCATGGAATGCTGGAAGTTATGGATGTCGTTGATACGTAAGCGCGCATTTCTCAGCACGTTGGAGGGCCGGGCTTTTTGTGGTTTGATCTGGGCCAAGGTCGGGCCGGATCAGGCTGCGGTTTCCGTTTTGGGGAAGTTGAAGGGCAGCAGGTCGGTGATATCGGCGCTGTCGGCGCGCTGCGGCAATTCGGTGAGGACGTGGCGCAGCCAGGCCAACGGCTCGACGCCACAAGCGCGGCAGGTCATCATGAGGCTGTAGATCATGGCGCTGGCGTTTGCGCCTGCCACAGTGTCGCTGAAC
>JBAXXO010000268.1:0-4477 GCA_037127855.1 Alphaproteobacteria bacterium | reverse complement strand
GATAAAGTCCGCGGATGAGCGGCGAATCGCGCTGGTGCTGGCCGAGGCATTGGAGTCTTCGGGTTGGATCGGGCTGCCACTGGCCACGATTGCGGCCGGGTTGAATGTGACCGAGCGCGCGGTGGAGGTGGTTTTGGCCAGGTTGCAAAAGATCGAGCCGATCGGCCTGTTCGCCCGTGATCTGGCGGAGTGTCTGACATTGCAGGCCCAGCAAGAGGGCATCTATGATAGGGTGATGGCGCAGATTATGGCCAATTTGCCGTTGCTGGCTGCGGGTCATTTGGCGCAACTGGCGGCCAGGATCGGCGTGCCCGAGGTCGAGATTGGCCTGCGGTTCCGGCAGATCCGGGCGATGAACCCCAAGCCGGGGACCGAATTTGATGCACTGGCCGTAGCGCGTCCGCGCGAGCCCGATCTGGTTGCCACAAAAGGGGCGATGGGGTGGGAGGTGGCGCTGAACCGGTCCAGTTTGCCCGGGTTGCGGATCGATGCTGGGGCGCCGGGCCCGTCGGGGGGTGTGAGCGCCGCACGGGACGTGATGCGCATGGTCGAGGGGCGCAACACGACCTTGCTGCGGGTCGGAAGCGAGGTGTTGCAGCGGCAGATTGCCGCGCTGGATGAAGGGGCCGGTGCCTTGGTGCCGATGAACATGGCTCAGATCGCCGAGGCGCTGGACCTGCACCAAAGCACGATCAGCCGGGTGGTGGCGGGCACGTCGGTGGACACGCCCCATGGCACGTGGTGGCTGCGGAAGTTGTTCAGCCGGGGTTTCGGGGCGGATCAGGTCGCGGCTGCGGCCTTGCGCGAGCGCTTGGTGCGGCTGGTGGCGAACGAGCCGCGAACCGCCCCGCTGTCGGACGACGCGTTGGCGGCGGTGCTGAATATGGATGGGGCGGCGCCGGCACGGCGGACGGTGGCAAAGTATCGCGGGATGCTGGGCATACCGCCGGCGCATCGGCGCAGACGGCGATAGCGGCGGGGATATGTCTGGTGGGGACAAGTCTGGCGGGGATAAATCTGCCGGGGCCCGCTGCGACGGGTGACAGGGTTACACGGCTGGGCTATGATTTCGTTTGCAATGATCCGGAGCCGGGCGGCGGTACAGGTGAGCATGGATGGCCGAGGTAGATCACAGGCGGCGGTCCGGCGGGTGGCGTGACCGCTGGGCAATATGGCAGGCGTTCAAGGCAGCGCCCGCGACTGGCTTCGCGTCGCAGCCCGAACCGCGTACGATTGGCATGTATGGGCGCGGCAAGCAGTTGCTGGCAGGCAATTTCGTCTCGGCCGGGGTGGTGGTGGAACGGCCGGGCGTGGCGATCTGGGATGTCGATTTTGCCGACCCGGCCACCGCAATCGAGGCGCAGGGCTTTGCTTGGCTGGATGATCTGGCGGCGATCGGCGACCTTGCGGCACGTGACAGGGCGCAGGCCTGGCTGGCACTGTGGATACAGCGCTATGGCCGAGGAATGGGTCCGGGCTGGGTGCCGGATCTGATCGGGCGGCGGCTGATCCGGCTGATCAACCATGCCGTAATGCTATTGCAGGGCGCGCCCGAGGGTCTTGACCAAGCCTATTTCCGCAGCCTGTCGGCACAGACCGTCTTTCTGGCGCGACGTTGGCAGACGGCGGGGCGGGGCTTGCCGCGATTCGAGGCGTTGACGGGGCTGATCTCGGCCGGCTTGGCGCTGGAGGGGATGCGGGGCCATGTCGGGCCGGCTTTGGCGGCATTGGCGCGCGACTGCGTCAGCGAGATCGATGGCGAAGGCGGCATTCCGACCCGCAACCCCGAGGAACTGCTGGAGGTATTTACGCTGCTGACATGGGCGTCGCAGGCGCTTGCCGAGGTGGGGCAAATGGCGCCACCCGAACTGATGGCGGCGATAGAGCGGATTGCGCCGGCCTTACGGTCCTTGCGGCATGCCGATGGCGGGCTGGCGCGGTTTCATGCCGGGGGGCGGGGGGCCGAGGGTCGGCTGGACGCGGCACTGGCCAATGCGGGGGTAAAGGCATTGCCCTTGGCAGGGATAGCGATGGGCTTCGTGCGGCTGTCGGGCGGACGGACCTCGGTGATCGTGGATGCGGCGGCACCACCGCCCGGGTTGGCTGGGCTGCATGCCCATGCGTCGACCAATGCGTTTGAACTGACCTCGGGGCGCAGGCCGGTGATCGTGTCATGTGGGTCGGGCACGCCATTCGGGCCGGAGTGGCGGCTGGCAGGTCGGGCAACAGCGTCGCATTCGACACTTGAGGTCGAGGGGTTTTCGTCATCGCGCCTTGGGCCGGATTCGGAGGAGATGATGGCGGAGCGGGCGCAGATCACCAATCTGCGGTTGTTTGCGGGCGAAAACGGGGGCGGGGTACATCTGGTGCAGGATGGCTGGTCGGGGACGCATGGCATGAGCCATGTGCGCGACCTGATGCTGACGCAGGACGGGCGGCACTTGTCGGGAATTGACAAGCTTTCGGCGATCACCACGGCCGAAAAGCGGCGCTTCGAAACGCTGATGATCGACGGGCGGCTGAAGGGTTTCAACTTGGCGGTAAGGTTCCATCTGCATCCCGATGTCGATGCAAGGCTGGATCTGGGCGGCACGGCGGTCTCGCTTGCGTTGAAAAGTGGGGAAATCTGGGTGTTTCGGCAGAATGGTCAGGTCAGGATGACGATCGAGCCCTCGATCTATCTGGAGAATGCGCGGTTGCGGCCGCGCCCGACCGTGCAGATCGTGCTGCACGCCCGCGCCCTGGATTTTGAAACTCAAGTGGGCTGGACCTTGGCGAAGGCGCAGGATACTCCGCTGGCGATAAGGGATCTGGACCGCGAGGATGTGGTGGGGCAAATCTGATACACCGGCGCTGTCTACCCGAAGTTGCCCCGTTCTGACGCTGATTTGAAAGCAAGGACCGACCGAAATGCCCAATCTTGTGCCCATAGGCCGCGCACTGATATCGGTGTCCGACAAGTCTGGGTTGATTGATTTGGCCCGCTTTCTGGCGGCGGGCGGGGTGGAACTGATCTCGACCGGCGGCACGTCGAACATGCTGCGGGCTGCGGGCTTGCACGTGCGGGACGTGGCCGAGGTGACCGGGTATCCCGAAATGATGGACGGCCGGGTCAAGACGCTGCACCCCAATATTCACGGCGCCTTGCTGGCCCTGCGCGATGATGACGAGCATCTGGTGGCGATGGCCGCGCATGGCATCGAGCCGATCGACCTGTTGATCAGCAATCTGTATCCGTTCGAGGAAACGGTCGCCAAGGGTGCCGATCACGCGACCTGCATCGAGAACATCGACATCGGCGGCCCTGCAATGATCCGCGCCAGTGCCAAAAATCATCGTTTTGTCGCCGTGGTGACCGAACCGGGTGACTATCCGGCGCTGATCGAACAGTTCAAGACCCATGACGGGGCCACCACGCTGGCCTTTCGGAAGGGTTTGGCGCTGGCGGCCTTTGGCCGGACAGCCAGCTATGATGCTGCGGTGTCGGCATGGCTGGCTGGGCAATTCGGGCAGCCATTTCCTCAGCATCGCGCCTTTGCCGGCACCTTGGCACAGCGGCTGCGCTATGGCGAGAACCCGCATCAGGCGGCGGCCTTTTACCGCGATGGCAGCGGCCGCGAGGGCGTGGCGACAGCGCACCAGTGGCAGGGCAAGGATCTGTCTTACAACAACATCAATGACACCGATGCTGCCTTTGAACTGGTGGCAGAATTCTCTGGTCAGCCGGCCTGTGCGATCATCAAGCACGCCAATCCCTGCGGTGTGGCGCAGGCTGCATCGTTGCGCGAGGCCTATCTGCGGGCCTTGCGCTGTGACCAGACCAGTGCCTTTGGCGGGATCGTCGCGCTTAACGGTGTTCTGGATGCTGAAACGGCCGAAGAAATCGTAAAGGTATTCACGGAAGTCGTGATCGCCCCTGGGGCCACAGACGCGGCGCGGGCGGTATTTGCAACCAAGAAGAACCTGCGACTGCTGACCACGCGGGCACTGCCCGACCCCCATGCACCGAGTCTGGCGTTCCGGCAGGTGGCGGGTGGATTTCTGGCGCAGGACCGAGACAGCAGCGCGCCGCAGGGGGCGGATTTGCGGGTGGTGACCAAGGTGCAGCCGACGCCTGCGCAGATGGCGGACCTGCTATTTGCGTGGAAGGTCGCCAAACATGTGAAATCGAACGCGATTGTCTATGTCAGGGATGGCGCGGTGGTGGGCGTGGGTGCGGGACAGATGAGCCGCGTCGATTCGACACGTATCGCCGCGCGCAAGGCGGTCGACATGGCGCAGGCTTTGGGGCTGGACGAAGTGCCGACGCGAGGATCGGTCGTGGCCTCGGATGCATTTTTTCCCTTTGCAGACGGGCTTTTGGCGGTGGCGGAGGCGGGGGCGGGGGCAGTGATCCAGCCTGGTGGATCGATCAATGACGCCGAGGTGATTGCTGCCCTGTCAGCTGCGCTGCAGGCGGCTGGCCTCGAGCAGCCAC
>JBAXXO010000267.1:0-4490 GCA_037127855.1 Alphaproteobacteria bacterium | reverse complement strand
GTAGCGGGCGGGTGATGGCTTACTCATGCGGCCTATCTAACCACATCGATTCACGATGTGAGTCCCAGGCAGACAGAGTTGTGCAACAACACCGATGGGGGTGATGTAGCCGCCGGCTTCGCGCTTATCCATCACCAGAATGCCCGGGGCCTCGCGCAGTATGTCGGTGGCCTCTTGCCAGTTGATCGGGTCCATGTCGTGCAATGCAGCGCGACTTATTCCCACTTTCGACTTTGGATCAATTCCGCAACTTGGGTAGCAGGGCTGTCAGGGCGTTGACCAGCAGGTCCATCTGGGACTGGGTGTTGTAACCCTGCGCCGAGACTCGGACGACGGTGTGATCTTGCCATTTGAAGCAGGGAATTTCGATGCCGTATTCTGCCATCAAGGCGCGCTGCAACAGCAGGGGGTCACAGTCTGGCACGGGCATCGCAACCATCTGTGGGGCGCAGAATTCGGGGCTGGAAAAGCCGGGCAGGCCGGTCAGGGCCCGGACACGGGCGGCCGTGTCCTGCACCAGATGGCGGCATTGTGCCGCGACGCGGGGCCAATCGTGCTGGCGGGCGAAGTCGAGGGCTGCGGGGACGGTCAGATAGGCCGAGGGGTCGCGCGTGCCCTGCATCTCAAGCCCGTCGATGAAGGGGCTGTTGCCAAAGACGCCTTTGACGCCGGGGTCTTTGGCATCGGCGGTCCAGCCATGGCTGATGACAAGCGGGTTCAGCATCGTCTGCCATTCCGCCCGTACATGCAAAAAGCCGGCACCCTTGGGGGCCATCATCCATTTGTGGCAGTTGCCGGCATAAAAATCGGCACCAAGGGCATCCAGATCGAGCGGGATATGGCCGGGGGTATGGGCGCCGTCGATGACGGACCAGATGCCGCGCCGGCGTGCCTCGGCGATGGCGGCTGCGATGGGGAAAACCAGCGCGGTGGCAGATGTGATGTGGCTTAGGAACAGCACGCGGGTGCGGTTGGTCATGCCGGCGAGGAGGGTGTCGGTGAACTGGGATTCGGCGGTCAGCGGCAGCGGGATATCGACGGTTCTGACCACGGCCCCGGAACGGCGGCAGACATAGGCCCAGGTCTTTTCCAGGGCTGCATATTCGTGATCGGTGGTCAAAATCTCATCCCCCGGCTTGAGGTCGAGCGATTGGGCGACGATGTTCAGGGCAAGGGTGGCGTTGGTCAGACCAACAAGATCATCGGGCGCTGCACCGACCGCAGCCGCAAGGGCGGTGCGGGCGTCGCGCATCCAGCCCGACAGGCCGCGATTGGGATCCAGAAAGGCGACCGGCTGGCGTTCAAGCTGCAACTGCCAGGCCTGATAGGCCTGAAACACCGGGCGGGGGCAGGCCCCGAAAGAGCCATGGTTCAGAAAGGTTACCTGCGGGTCGAGCAGGAAGAGGGCGGCAAGATTCTCGCTCATTTCAACGCGTCTCGCGCATGTCAGCGGCCTTTCAGGGTGGGGTCAAGTGCATCGCGCAGCCCATCGCCGAACAGCGTGGTGGCAAGCACGGTGATGGCAAGTGCGGCTGTCGGGAACACCGCCAGATGCCAATAGAAATACATGAAATTCATTCCGACATTGATCATCTGGCCCCAGCTTGGCGTCGGCGGGGGCACACCGATGCCCAGAAAGCTGAGCGAGGCCTCAAGCATCATGGCAAGCGGAATAGCAAGGACAAAGCCGACGATGATGGGAGAGATTGCGTTGGGGATCAGGTGCCGACGGATGATGTAGGCCGGACTGGCACCCAGCGCCTGAGCGGCGCGGACAAACTCTTTCTCGCGGAACGCTTTGACCTGGGCGCGGACCAGCAGGCAGACCTGCACCCAACCAAACAGGGCGGCAATCACGATGATGGTGACAAAGCCACCATTGGTCAAGGCGCCCAGCAGCATTGCGGCCAGCAGGGGTGGGACGACCGAGAACAGCTCGATCAGCCGCATGACGCACCAGTCGGCGGTGCCGCCATAATACCCGGCAATGGCGCCGAGCGGGATGCCGATGATCACCGAGAACGCCGCTGCCGACAGACCGATGGACAGCGACACCCGCGCGCCGAACACGATGCGGGTAAAGAAATCCCGGCCAAGGTCGTCAATGCCGAACCAATGGGTGCGGTCGGGAAAGGCCAGAGCCTGGGTCAGAAAATCTTGGTCGGCATAGCCCGTCGGCGTGATAAGCGGCGCAAAGATCGCCATCAGGATCGTGAGCGCGAGGATAAGGCCAGAGACAACTGCCGCCTTGTTGTCGGCAAAGCGGCGCAGGGCGAAATACAGCGGGCTGCGTCGCGTCATGTTTTGCCACCGAACCGGATGCGGGGGTTCAAAAGGGCATAGACGATGTCGGACACCAGATAGGCGATGCAGAACATCATGGTGATCATCAAGATCAGCGCCATTTCCAGCGGATAGTCCCGCAGATTGATCGACGACACGAAATAGGCACCAAGGCCGGGGACGCGGAACATCGCCTCGACAAAGATCGAGCCGGTGGCGGTGCCGATGAACATGGGCAAGAACACCGTGACCATCGGCAAGGCTGCATTGCGCAAGACATGTTGAAAGATGATCCGGCGTTCCGAAAGGCCCTTGGCCCGCAAGACGGTGACGAAGGGTTTGTTCAGGACATCCAGCATCGAGGAGCGCGTATAGCGCGCATAGGTCGCCATCGGGATGGCGGCATAGGCCGCGATGGGCAGATACCAGCTGTTCGGCTTTTCCCAGCCGGCGGCGGGCAGCCAGTTCAGCCAGACGGCGAAGACCATGATCAGGATCATCGAGATCACGAAAACCGGGATGGTCAGGCCAAGCGTCGAAAAGGCCGAGACGAGGTAATCAATCCAGGTGTTGCGGTTCAGGGCCGCCGCAATCCCCAGCAAGATTCCCAAGGGGGCACCCAGCATCACCCCGGCCCCGCCGAGGATCAGGCTGGGTGGCCAGGCGCGGGCGAGCAGTTCCAGCACGGTTTCGCCCGGGCTTTGAAAGGGGATGCCAAAGTCGAAATGCAGAACCCCCCACATATATTTGAAATACTGTACGTAAAGCGGGCGGTCTAGGCCAAGGCTGGCATTCAGTTTGGCTTTCACGGCGTCAGATACCGGCATGTCATTGCCGTCGAACGGGCCGCCTGGAACCGAGTGCATCATCAAAAAGACGATCAGGGACACAACGGTAAAGGTCAGGGCAATGGACAAAAGACGCCCGAGGATGAAGCGGATCATGGGCTGGTCGCCTCTACCAGATGGCCGGGGGCGATTTCGACCAGTTGCGGGGTGGCCGGGGCGCCTGGAATGCGCGGAACGGCGGCGTCGATCTGTGCGCGGGTCAGAAAGCTGCGGCTGTGGCGGTCGCGGGGGTTCAGGACCGGGATTGCCGACAGCAGGCCCTTTGTATAGGGGTGCCGGGCATCCGAAAAGATCGTCTCGGTTGCGGCCTGTTCGACGATGCGGCCGGCCCACATCACGGCGACATTGTCGGTCAAGGATCGCACAACGGACAAGTCGTGGCTGATGAACAGGATAGACAGCCCCATCTCGGCCTGCAAATCCAGCAGCAGGTTGATGATCTGCGCCTTGACCGATACATCAAGGGCCGAGGTCGGCTCATCCGCGACCAGAACCGTCGGTTTCAGGATCAGCGCGCGGGCGATGGCGACGCGCTGGCGCTGGCCGCCCGACAATTCGTGCGGGTAGCGCTGGCCGTAGCTGCGATGCAGGCCGACGCGGTCGAGCAGGGTCAGCGCCTGTTCGGTTTGCTCGGCCGGGGTGCCTATGCCATGGATGTGCAGGGGTTCTGTGATGATGCGCTGCAGGGTCATCATCGGGTCGAGGGCGGAATAGCTGTCCTGAAACACCACCTGCATCTTGCGGCGATAGGGTTTCAGGGCGGCATGGCCAAGCCGGGTGACGTCGGTGCCATCGATCAGGATCTGACCTACTGAAGGTTCGATCAGCCGCATGGCCATCATGCCGGTGGTGGTCTTGCCCGAGCCGCTTTCGCCGACAAGGCCGAGGATGGTGTTGGCGGGCAGGGTCAGGCTGACATCGCGGACAGCGGGGTGGTCGGTGTAACGCGGGAAAAGGCCACCGCGGGCGCGCAGCTGAAAGGTCTTGCCAAGGTTGCGCAGCTCCAGCGCGGGGGTCATTGCAGCCTCCAGCAGGCGGCGGCGCGGTTGAGGGCGATCGGGGCAAAGGCGGGCTGGTCGCTGGCGCATCTGGCCTCGGTCATGGTGCAACGGGGGTGAAACGGGCAGCCGGTGGGCGGGTTTGCGGGGTTCGGGCTTGCTCCGGGGATTTCGACAAGGCGCTTTTTGCCAGCCGTGCGCCCGGGGATCGAGGACAACAGCGCCTGCGTATAGGGGTGGCGGGGGCTGTCGAAAATATCTTGAACCGGCCCCTCTTCCATCACGCGACCGCCATACATGACCACGACGCGGTCAACGGTTTCGGCGATAACGCCAAGGTCATGGGTGACCATGACCAGAC
>JBAXXO010000266.1:0-4506 GCA_037127855.1 Alphaproteobacteria bacterium | reverse complement strand
GGCCGGATCGGGCCGACCACGGCCGAGTTGTCAAAGCCCTTGGCCATGTCCCACGGGCGACGGGCCGCCTTGGCCTGAGCCTGCAAGTCGCGGCGGGTCAGGTCATTGCCTGCGGCATAGCCCCAGACATGGGTCAGGGCACTGGCTGCATCGATGTCATGGCCACCCGAACCGATTGCCACGACCAACTCGGCCTCATGGTGCAGGTCGGCCGTTTGCGGCGGGTAGGGGATGGTCGCCCCGGAAATCACAATCGCATCCGCAGGTTTGGTAAAGTAGAACGGTGGTTCTGCATCCGGGTCATGGCCCATCTCGCGCGCATGATCGGCATAGTTGCGCCCGACGCAAAAGATGCGCCGCACATGCCAGATCTCGCCCGTTGTGGTCGGCAAGACGGGCGGAACAGGGTTCGGCAGGGTCATGCTGCTATTGGCCGATGGTGAAACATTGCTGGCCGCGGGCCTGCAGCCGACGGCAGGCAAGGTCCGCATTGTCCCGCGACAGGCCCATGAAATTGGCGTCAAAGCCGCCCTTGCGGGCGACCACTTTGCGCAGCCCGTCGCCCAGCGTGGCGCTTTCAGCGAGTTGCAAGCGCATCATCAGACGCTCGGCCTCGGATCGTGTGGCGAAATGGCCGAGGTTGACGCCCCAATGTTCGGCGCCCGAGGTCGATACCCGGGTCACCACTTCAAGCTTGGCCGTGACAACGGCCAGTTGCGCATCGTTGTCGGTATAGACCGGCGCCCTGCGGGCAGCGGGTTTGCGGGCCCCCGAGGCCAGTTCCAGCGGCTGGCTGTCGGATGAGGCTGCCACGAGGATCGCGCCTTGCGACGGCGTTCCGGCAGTGTTGCCCTGCGCAAGAGATTGTGCCTGCCCCTGCAGACTGTCGGCGGGGGCCAAGTCTGCGGCGGCAGAGGGTGCTGCGACTGTGGCAAGTTCGGCCACCACAGTCTCAGTCCGGGTGGCCAGGCTGCCGGGCTTTGCCAACGGGCGCGGCGAGGACTTCAGCGCCAGGTTCAGCCGCAGGGTCTTGCCGGCGCCGCTTTTGGTTTCGGGCAGCGATTCGTCGACGCCATCGTCATCTGCGGCCGCGACAAGTGCTGCATCGGGTGCGTCGGTTTCTGGATCGGCAGGCATCGGGACCACCGTGGCCAGTCCCGGTTTGACCTTGGCAAAGCCCATATCCAGCAGCCCTGCCATCTTTTGATTGCGCATCGCGGTCGAGGTGCCACCGAACACGGTGGCGATGATGCGCACGCCGTTGCGCTCGGCCGAGGCTGTCAGGTTGAAACCGGACGCGTCGGTATAGCCTGTCTTGATGCCGTCGGCACCCTCGTAGCTGTCCAGGAACTTACGATTGGTGTTGGCCACGGTTGCCATCCCCGCATCGGTCGTGCGACGCGAAAAGATGTTGTAATATTGCGGGAAATCATAAAACAGATGCCGCCCCAGAATCGACATGTCATGGGCCGAGGACAGGTGCCCTTTTTCCGGCAAGCCGTTGGCATTCTTGAAGGTCGAATGTCTCATGCCCAGCCGTTTGGCCGTTGCGGTCATTTTCGCCCCAAACTTCTGGGGCGAGCCCGAGATGGCGTCACCAATCGCTGTCGCCGCATCATTGGCCGACTTTACGGCAGCGGCACGGATCAGATAGCGCAGCGCGATCTTTTGGCCTGCCTTTAGACCCAGCCGCGACGGCGCCTGATTGGCGGCATTCTTGGACACGGTGATCAGACTGTCCAGCGACAGCCGCCCCGCCTCGATCTCGGAAAAGGCGATGTACAGGGTCATCATCTTGGTCAGCGAGGCTGGTGCCAGCGGGGTATCGGCATTTTGCGAAAACAGGGTGTCGCCATTGCGGGCATCCATCACATAGGCGGCATAGGGGGTGGCCCCTGCCCTCTGGCCAAGCAGGGCCATTGCAAAAAGCATCAAAAAGATGCGAACGGCGCGCGCCGAAAATGCTGTCACCTTGCCTGCCTCGTCATGATCGTGCCCCTGTTTGGTCGGGGCATCATTCTGCCTGTCGAAATGCTAGCACAGCGTGGGATTTCAGAAAACTCCTTTGTATCAATGGGTTTCAAGGTGATGCTGATGTGGAGCATCTTGGCATCACCGCCAGATGTGGTGGGCAAACTCCTTCCCGCCCGCAACCTGTGGTGCAGATCAGAGGTCTTGCAGCAATTGCGGCAGCGCCCCAAGGTCGGAAATTGCGCGAAAGCGCGCTGCATCCTGGGGCGGTTCGGCAGTTTCCAGTGCCCATGTCAGGCTGTAAGGCACATGCACGCCCCAGGCACCGGTCTGCAGCGCGGGCAAGACGTCGGATTTCAACGAGTTGCCGACCATCATGGCCTGCTGCGGTGTCGCGCCATGGCGCGCGAACACCTGATCATAGATCTGCGCCGTCTTGTGCGAGACAATTTCCACGCCGCTGAAAAAGTCACCCAGACCCGATTGCGCCACCTTGCGTTCCTGATCCAGCAGATCGCCCTTGGTGATCAGCACCAGCTTGTAGTCTTGCGCCAGCCTTGCAACCACCTGCCTTGCGTGAGGCAACAATTCCACCGGATGGGCCAGCATCTCGCGCCCTGCCGCCAAGACCTCGGCGATCACGGCGGCTTGCACGCGGCCGTCGGTCACCTCGATCGCGGTTTCGATCATCGACAACATGAAACCCTTGATGCCGAACCCGTAATGGCCAAGGTTGCGACGCTCGGCCGCCTCCAGCCGCGCGGCCAGATGGGCGGGATCGGTCTGGTCGGCCAGAAGTTCCGCGAATCGGGTCTGGGTCAGGTGGAACAGAGTCTCGTTGTGCCACAGTGTGTCATCGGCATCAAAACCGATCAGCGTCAGGTCTGCGGGGATCGGACCGGGCAAATCAGGCTCCTTGCGGCGTGGAAAGCCAAGTGGCGGGCGATGTAACGGTTTGATAACCGTCAAACCAGATGCGCGGGGCTTTCACGAGCCATAAATTGCACTATATTGCCCCGGTAACCCGCATGGCGACCCTCACTTGGTATCGCAGGGTCGTCCTTTTGTTGTTGGAGACTTGTCTTGCCCGCGATCCCCCCCATGATGTCAGACGAACGGCGGGGCCCCGGCAACGAAACCTCGATCCTGACCAAGACGAAGACCAAGACAGAGCGGCCGCCCCTGTACAAGATCTTGCTGCTGAACGATGACTACACGCCGATGGAATTCGTCGTCCATGTGCTGGAGCGGTTCTTTGGCCTGAACCATGCGCAGGCCTTCGACATCATGCTTGCGGTGCACAAAAAGGGGCTGGCCGTGGTGGGCGTGTTCTCGTTCGAGGTGGCGGAAACCAAGGTGGCGCAGGTGATGGACTTTGCCCGCCGCCATCAGCACCCGCTGCAATGCACGATGGAAAAGGAATAGACCGAAAGGTCGTTCTGGGGTCAGTGCAGACATATCGCGACCCTCGGGGTCAGGGGCAAACATGCGATCATTGCGGATAGAGATGGCGCTGGACAGCGGCGCTTGGCTGTTGCCTGCCACGGGCGACATTGCGGTCTTCCGGCCCCGGATCGGCGACGACCTGTCGGTGCTACCAAAGGCGCGGGTCGTGGTGCTGACCGGGTTCCGGCCGGATCACGACCATTTTGCGGCGCTTGGCTACCGGGTTACCGCCAAGGGCCAGTTCGCCACGGCGCTGGTCTGCGTGCCGCGTGCCAAGGCCGCCGCCCATGCCCTGATGGCCGAGGCCTGTCTGGCCTTGCAGCCCGGTGCCGTCATGGCCGTGGACGGCCAGAAAACGGATGGAATCGAGGCGGTGCTGAAAGATTGCAAGGCGCTGGGATTGGATCCGGGCGAGGCGGTGACCAAGGGGCACGGTCGCTTGGCCACCGTGCCCGCCGATGCCCGTTTACTGGCATGGGCGGCGCAGGATCACAGGGTGGACGGCTTTGTCACCCGGCCCGGCGTCTTTTCCGCCGATGGGCCGGATCATGGCTCGCGTCTGCTGGCCCAGGCCCTGCCCGCAGACCTGCGCGGGCGCATCGGCGATCTGGGGGCAGGCTGGGGCTATCTCAGCCGCGAGATCCTCGCCCGTCCACGCGTGACCCATCTCGACCTTGTCGAGGCCGAGATCGCGGCCCTGGACTGCGCTCGCCGCAATGTGGTTGACCCGCGGGCACAGTTCCACTGGGCCGACGCCCGCAACTTTCGGCCCGAAAAGCTGTGGTCCGCCGTTGTGATGAACCCGCCGTTCCACAACGGGCGCGCGGCGGACCCCGGCCTTGGGCTGGCCTTCATCCGCGCAGCGCATAAAGGGCTGACCCCGGAGGGCGAGCTATGGATGGTCGCAAACCGGCACCTGCCCTATGAACCCGCACTGCGCGACCTGTTCCGCGTGGTCGAGGTGGTGACGGTCAATGGCACTTTTGCAGTCACGCGCGCCGCCTTTGCGGTGCGTACCAAGCGATGACGGCCGACTGCCCGTGACAGATCCAAGGTAAAGATGAGTATTTGAGCCAGTATGAAGGCGCA
>JBAXXO010000265.1:0-4535 GCA_037127855.1 Alphaproteobacteria bacterium | reverse complement strand
ACCACAGTCACGCCCCAAGACCCCAGTCAAACCCGCCGCCACGACAACCGCCGCCGACACACCAACTGATAGCCAGGCTGCCAAGGATAAGGCCGCTGTCGACAAAGCCGCGCAAAAGGCCACCGCACAGGCCGAAGCGGACAAGCTGGCCGCCGCAAAAGCTGCCAAAAAAGCTGCGGCACAGTCCGCAGCCGACAAGGCAGCACTTGAGGCCGCCGTCGCCGGGGCTGCGGGGACGCAAGGCGTAGCGAATGACGGCCCCAAGGGTCCGCCGATGAGTTCGGGCGAGATCGACGGTCTGCGCGTCGCTATCAAGCGATGCTGGAATCTTGGCACCCTGTCATCGGCGGCGATGGAGGTTATGGTTACGGTGCGGGTGAATGTTGCGCAGAACGGCAAGCCCGATTTCAACTCGATCCGCATGACCAGCTTTGACGGCGGTGCGGAATCGGCCGCCAACAAGGTGTTCGAGGCTGCGCGCAGTGCCATTTTCCGCTGTGGCAGGTCGGGATTGCCCTTGCCGCCGGATAAATATGATACGTGGAAAGATCTGGAACTGGTCTTTGATCCAAGGGGGATGCGGTTGAGATGAGATCGAACCCCTGTTGCACACCCCAAACCATCACCACCCGACCCGAAAACATGAGGACAAAATGAGCCCATTTCGCCCCCTGATTGTTGCCTTTGCCCTTGCTCTTGGGCTTTTTGCCCCTGCGGTGCAAGCGGAGCCCCTGCGCATTGTCATCGATGGCGGGGTGATCGAACCCATGCCCTTTGCAGTGCCCGATTTTATCGCGGAAACTGGCGATGCGGGGAAACTGGCGCGGGATATTGCACGGGTGGTTGCGGCGGATTTGTCGGGAACCGGGCTGTTTCGCGAATTGACCAGTGACGCCTATATCAGCAAGGTCACCAGCTTTGATGCTCCGGTGGCGTACAATGACTGGCAGGCGATCAATACCGAGGCGCTGATTACCGGCGCTGTGTCGGTCAACGGCGACAAGGTAGTGGTGAAATTCCGGCTGTATGACATCGTCTCAGGGCAGGCTTTGGGCGATGGGTTGCAGTTTGTCGGCTCTGCGAAAAGCTGGCGACGGATGGCACACAAAGTCGCCGATGCCGTGTACAGCCGGATCACCGGTGAGGGCGGGTATTTCGACAGCCGGGTCGTGTTCGTATCGGAAAGCGGGCCAAAAGACAAGCGTGCCAAGCGGCTGGCGGTGATGGATTATGATGGGGCCAATGTCACCTATCTGACCGACAGCAGCAGCATCGTGCTGGGGCCCAGATTCTCGCCGGGGGGCGACCGGATCTTGTTCACCAGCTATCAATCCGGCTTTCCGCGGATATATGTGATGGATACCGCCACGCTGAAGACCAAGGTTCTGGATGAAACACCGGGTGCCATGACCTATGCACCCCGCTTTGCGCCGGATGGGAAGACCGTGGTGTTCAGCATGGAAAGCGAGGGCAATTCGGACCTTTTCGCCATGAACCTTGAAAGCGGTTCCATGACGCAGTTGACCAACGCCCCCTCGATCGAGACGGCCCCCAGTTTCAGCCCCGATGGCAGCCAGATCGTGTTTGAAAGCGACCGCTCGGGCGGACAGCAGGTCTATGTCATGCCAGCGGGCGGTGGCGAGCCGGTGCGCATCTCAAGCGGAAGTGGCAAATATGGCACGCCGGTCTGGAGCCCGCGCGGCGACCTGATCGCCTTTACCAAGATCAGCGGTGGCCGGTTTCATATCGGGGTGTTCCGTCCCGATGGGTCAGAGGAACGGCTGCTGACATCGTCGTTTCTGGATGAGGGGCCGACTTGGGCACCGAACGGAAGGGTGATCATGTTCACCCGCGAAAGCGAGGGGGCGGGTGGGTCGGCGGCCTTGTGGTCGACCGATATTGCCGGACGCAGCACGCATCAGGTCGCGACAGAAGGGGGCGCATCGGACCCGTCATGGTCGCCGCTGCTGCCGTGAAATTGACCGCGGCGCTGGGTTAACAGGGGGCCAAGAAGCTGTTATGATGACCCCAAATCGAGCCAAAAAAGGAACCATGTGATGTCGTCTTTGTCTGTTGTCACCAAAGCGGTGCTGATTTTCGCAGCACTTGGCTTGGCCGCCTGCAAGAACCCAGGCCGTTATGGCGACAGCGCCAATGGGATGAATGGGGCTGGCGGCGCGAATGGCGCAAACGGCGCGGGTCTTGGTACAGGCGGCGTGGCAAGCTCGGGTCTGGGGGATGCGTCGAACCCGGCCTCTGTCGCTTATTTCAACCAGACTGTAGGGGACCGGGTGCTGTTCGTGGTGGATCAATGGACGCTGACCGACGCGGCGCGGACCACATTGGCCGGGCAAGCGGGATGGCTGAAGGCGAACCCGGATTATGCAGTGATCATCGAGGGGCATGCCGATGAGCAGGGCACGCGGGAGTACAATATCGGTTTGGGCGACAAGCGTGCCACTTCGGTGCGGAACTATCTGATCTCGCAGGGGATTTCGGGCAGCCGGATGCAGACGGTTTCCTATGGCAAAGAACGCCCGATCTCGCTGTGTTCGGATGAAAGCTGTTACAGCCAGAACCGGCGCGCCGTAACGGTGTTGTCGCTCGGCGCGGGGTCCTGAGGAGAATGCGCTGGCTCTTGCCCATTGTCTTGCTGGTGCCCGGCAGTCTGATTGCGGCAGGTGCTGCCCTTGGGCAGGAAAAGGCGCAGTCGCTGGCCGATGTAAAGGCGGAACTGGCGCTGCTGGCGTCCGAGTTCAACACCCTGAAGCAGGAGTTGATCACCACCGGCGCGGCCAGCAATGGCATCGCCGGGGCGGACCCCTTGGCCCGGATGGATGCCATCGAGGCGGAATTGTCGCGGCTGACCGCAAAGACCGAGGCAGTGCAGATGAAGCTGTCGCAGGTCGTGGCGGATGGCACCAACCGGATCGGCGATATCGAGTTTCGCGTCTGCGCCTTGACCGAGGGCTGTGATCCCAACAAGCTGCCGGAGGTTCCGGTACTGGGCGGCGCAGATGCCACAAAGGCAGATGCCACAAAGACGGCGACGGCGACGGCGCCTTCCACCGATGCGCCTGCGGCGGGGCCGGAGATGGCGGTCAATGAACAATCGGATTTCGACCGAGCCCAGGGGGTGCTCGATTCCGGTGACTTTCGCACCGCCGCGGACCTCTTTGCGACCTATGCCGCGACCTATCCGGGTGGCGCCCTAGCGCAGAAAGCCGGCGTGCGGCGCGGCGATGCCCTCATGGGCGTCGGCGAGACGGCAAAGTCGGCGCGGGCCTATCTTGATGCGTTTTCGGGCACGCCGGACGGCGATATGGCGGGCGAGGCGCTGACCAAGCTGGGGCAGGCGCTGGGCAAACTGGGTCAGACGCCCGAAGCCTGTGTGACGCTGGCCGAAGTGGGCAAGCGGTTCCCGGGCAGCGCCGATGATGTCAAGGCCAAGGCTGCGATGCAAAGCTTGGGCTGTTCGTGACATCTGACCTGTCGGGGCGTTTCTTGCAAACCCTGCGGCGGTTGGTGGGCGACAAGGAAGATTGGATGTTTGAGCCAAAGCGAAAGGGGCAGACATTGGGTCTGGCCGTTTCGGGGGGCGGCGACAGCATGGCAATGCTGCATCTGGCGGCGGGCCTTGGTTTGCCGCTGTGGGTGGTGACGGTGGATCACGGGCTGCGCGCCGAAGCTGCGGTGGAGGCAGCCGCGGTTGGTCAGGTTTGTGCCGGGCTGGGGTTGCGCCACGCGGTCTTATCGTGGCGATGGGATGGTCAGGGCAATCTGCAGGATGCGGCGCGTCGGGGGCGGCGTGCCGTCATGGCGGAATGGGCGGCGCAAGTGGGGGTTCCGGTGGTGGCACTGGCCCATACGCAGGAGGATGTGGCCGAAACATTCCTGATGCGGCTGGCGCGGGGGGCGGGGGTTGACGGCTTGGCTGCCATGCCTGACCGCTGGCAGGAAAGCGGGATCACCTGGGTCAGGCCGCTGTTGGCAGTATCGCGCGCTGAGTTGCGGGACTATCTGGCGGGACTTGGGGCGGCTTGGATCGAGGATCCGTCCAATGACAACGACCGCTTTGAGAGGGTGCGGATGCGCAAGGCCATGGTAGGATTGCGTGATCTGGGTCTGACAGCCGCGCGGCTGTCAGTGGTGGCGGGGCATCTGGCGCAGGCGCGGGTGGCGTTGGATCAGGCGGCCGGGCAGGCGGCGGCGCGCTGTCTGACGGTGCAGGGCAATGCGCTGCGGCTGGACCACGCTGCGTTGGCCACAGAGGCCGCAGAGGTGCAGCGGCGTGTTATAGTAGGTGTGATCGGCCGGGTGGCCCGGCCCGGCTATGCACCACGCGGGGCGGCGCTGCAGACATTATTGACGCGGGTTCAGGCCGGGCAGCCCAACACGCTGGCCGGAGTGCGGTTTCAGTCCACGCGAACTGGCGCATGGTTCTTTCGCGAATACAAAGCGGTAGCGGATACGGTTTGCGGTGTAGGGGCGCTGTGGGACGGGCAGTGGCGGATTAGGGGTGATCTGCCTGCGGC
>JBAXXO010000264.1:0-4551 GCA_037127855.1 Alphaproteobacteria bacterium | reverse complement strand
GGCGGGGTTGCTGTTGGGGGCGGCAGGCCCGGCGCTGGGCGATGCCGTGACGCGGTCGATATGGCCTAGGCGGCGGCCGTCTGGTCCGCCGGTGGAGCCATCGTTGCAGGCGGTGCCGATGGTTGCGGTCGGGGATGTGGTGGAACAGGCCCAACTGGGGGGCCTTACCGCCTTTGTCGTCGCCGATGTTGCCACGGGGCGGGTGTTGGATCAGGTCAATGCCGATCAGCCGATGCCGCCTGCCTCGGTCGCCAAGACCTTGACCGCGCTTTATGGGCTGGAACGCTTGGGGCCGGATCACCGGTTTGTCACCCGGGTGATGACGGTGGGCCATCTGGTCGGGGGGCGGCTGGATGGCGATCTGGTGCTGGTCGGCGGCGGCGATCCGACGCTGGACAGTGACAAGCTGGGCGATCTGGTGGCAGACCTTGCGCGCAAGGGGCTGCGCCAGGTGACCGGCAGGTTTCTGGCCTATGCCGGTGCCTTGCCCACCTTTGAGCGGATCGCCGACGATCAGCCGGTACAGGTCGGCTATAATCCTGGCCTGTCGGGTTTGGGGTTGAACTTCAACCGGGTCAACTTTGAATGGACCAAGGGCGGGGCCAGGACCCAGATGAACGCGCGGGGCGAGCGTTTTGTGCCAAAGGTCAAGATGGCGCGGATCAAGGTTGTCGCGCGTGAGGCACCCTTGTTCGGTTTTAGCAAGGGGTTGGGCACCGAGGACTGGACCGTGGCGCAGGTCGGGCTGGAGCAGGCGGGCAGCCGGTGGTTACCGGTGCGGCAGGTGGCGATCTATACCGCCGAGGTCTTTCGCACCCTGTGTGCTGCACAAGGCATCGACCTGCCGCCGCCCTTGATTGTGCAGAACATGCCCGCCGGGGCCAAGGCGCTGGTTGACTGGCCGAGCGATGCCTTGGCCACAATCCTGAAACAGATGCTGAAATTTTCGACCAACATCACCGCCGAGACGGTGGGGCTGACCGCCAGCGGGGCCGACAGCCTCGCGGCCTCGGCGTCCAAAGTGCAGGACTGGGCACGGTCGCGGCTGGGGCTGGCGGCGACGCTGGTGGATCATTCGGGGTTGGGGGCGGCCTCGCGGGTGACGGCGTCGGGGATGGTGCGGGCCTTGATGGCGGGCGACCGGGCCTTGGGCCTGCGGCCAGTGCTGCGGGATATCGGCATGCGCGACAACAGCGGCAATGAGATCAAGGACAGCCCCGTCAAGGTCGTGGGCAAAAGCGGCACGCTGAACTTTGTGTCCGGTCTGGTGGGGTTCATTACGCCGCCGGGCGGGCAGGATCTGTGCTTTGCGATCTTTTCGGCTGATGTTGCCCGGCGGCAGGCCGTTCCAATGGCCGACCGCGAGAACCCGCCGGGCGAAGACGACTGGGTTGCCCGGGCCCATCTGATGCAGGCGCGGTTGATCAACAGATGGGTGGCGATGGCCTGACCCCGGGGACTGTTGCGCCTGGGAGGGGTCTTGAGACCCGCGTCATTCATACGTGCGCAATCAGGTCTTTTGGCGGCGCGGTCTTGGCTTGGGTTATGGCCACCGCCGTTTGGCCAGAATGTCGGGGGGGGGCCACCCCATCACCGCGCTTGACCGCGCGCAGAACCTTGTGGTCCTCATCCCGGCGCAGACTTCCGTGCGACCATGTCCATCACCTGTGCGATCCTCATCGCCCCGTCGGCGGTACGCGCGCCCCGGACGATCAGGCCGCAGCGGGGGCTTTGCGGGCGCGGGCGGATGGGATAGAATATTGGTTTTAGGGGGGCTGGGCATGAACGGGCTTGGTACAAATGGGCTGGACGGGGTGAGCATCGCAATTCTGGCCTTGGCGCTTTTGCTGATCCTGAGCGTGGTCAAGGCGATCCGCGTGGTGCCGCAAAGCCAGAAGTTCGTGGTCGAGCGGTTTGGCCGGCTGCGGACGGTGCTGGGGCCGGGGATCAACTTCATCGTGCCCTTCGTGGACCGGGTGGCGCACAAGATCAGCATCCTGGAACGGCAGTTGCCGCTGGCGCATCAGGATGCGATCACCACGGACAATGTGCTGCTGAAGGTCGAGACAAGCGTGTTCTACCGCATCACCGAGCCGGAAAAGACGGTGTACCGCATCAAGGATGTCGATGCCGCGATTGCGACCACGGTGGCAGGCATCGTGCGGTCCGAGATCGGCAAGATGGAACTGGACCATGTGCAAAGCAATCGGACCGAGTTGACACGCTCGATCCGCGAACATGTGCGCGCGATGGTCGATGACTGGGGCATCGAGGTGACGCGGACCGAGATTCTGGACGTGGCCTTGGATGATGCGACACGGCACGCGATGATGCAGCAGTTGAACGCCGAACGGGCCCGCCGCGCCCAGGTGATGGAGGCCGAGGGCTCCAAACGGTCGGTCGAGTTGAACGCTGATGCCGAGTTATACGCCGCCGAGCAGGGCGCCAAGGCGCGGCGCGTGCTGGCCGACGCCGAGGCCTATGCAACGGGGGTGATTGCGCAGGCGATCAAGGAAAACGGTGTCGAGGCGGCGCAGTATCAGGTGGCGCTGAAACAGGTCGAGGCCTTGACCGCCGTCGGCAAGGGGGACGGCAAGCAGATGATCATCGTCCCCGCCTCGGCGCTGGACGCCTTTGCCGATGCGTTCAAGATGCTGAAGGGGCGGGTGTGATGCAGCTTTGGGCGGTCTGGTGGGTCTGGGTGGTGGCGGGCGTGGCGCTGGCCGTGCTCGAAGTGCTGGTGCCGGGCTATGTGTTTTTAGGCTTTGCCATCTCGGCGGCGCTGGTGGGGGCTTTGGTGGCGCTTGGCGTTCTGGGCGGCAATGTCCCGGTTCTGGTGCTGGTCTTTGCCGTGACGGCGCTGGTCGCATGGCTGGCCCTGCGCCAGATGGTGGGGGTCACCGAGGGGCAGGTCAAGGTCTGGGACGAGGATATCAACGGGTAGGGGATGGTGTTTGCTCCCACGCGTGAGGATTTGGGGAAAGTTCTTTTTTACAGTGGGTTGTGGTTTTGGAGTATCCCGATTCTAGGCATTTTGATTGGGAAGTCGCGCGCGAGTCGGGGCATGCTCCGACCTACTTTTTTGCGGCGAGCAATTTGACACTTAGGTTCTGAACGTAAATCGCTCCACCGGCGACAGCGGCACTGGTAACGAATGGCACATCCCACAATCCAAGCAGTCCGGCGCAGCCCGACACCAATCCCAGTTTCCACAGACTGCCATAGGTGCCCTCGTGCGAGTCCAGATAGGCGATGCTTTGGTCAAGGGTCTTGGCGAGCGATTGCAGCCGCTTCTTTAGGGTGGTTGGATCTGGGAGTGCCTGCGAGGCAGCATTTTCGGGAAGTTCGGCGGCAAGCGAGATCAAGCCAGCGAGCAAGGTCTGAAGAAACATCGCCTTCTTTCGGTGTTCCGCCAGCGCGTCATCTGAGTTGGGGGTCGGTATAAGAGCATGGACCGCCTGCTCCTGCTGGATGAGGTCAACCAGATGCGCCGTGCGTGCCTGCAAGTCTGGGTAGCTGTCTGCGAGCACTTGGGTGAGTTGCGCCGTTGTAAGCCCGTTAATCGCGGTCAGAAGCGTTGGCGCTCGCATGTGGCTAGGGGAAGGCGGCAAAAGTTCACTGGCACCAGCGGGGGCCGAGTATTCAAAACGCCTTAGATTCTGCAAGTGATCGAACAATGTGCGGGCACGGAGGGCGTCATCCTCGATTTCCGCTATCGCGGCTACACGAGGGTCGTCGCAGGCAGGTGTTCTGGAAAAGTACAGGCCGGGGTCTGGGTCGCCTGAGGCAATTTGGCTCGGCCAAAGTAAACCGGTCAGATGCCTAAGCGGGGACAAGTCAGTAACCTTGGTGCCATTGACGTAAAGCGTGGTCAGGGCGGTAAGACGGATAAGGGGGGACAGATCGGTGATCGAGGTATCCGTAAGGTAAAGCGACCTGAGAGCCGTAAGATGGGCAAGAGCGGACAAATCGCTGATCCGCGTGCCGCTCAACATCAGAGAGGTTAGGGCGGTAAGGTTACCAAGGGGCGAAAGGTCGGCAACGTGGGTGTCCCAGACTTCGAGCTCAGTGAGGGACGTCAGATTGGAAAGGGGCGACAGGTCCATTACGGAACTCCCGCCCATGAGAAGTGTCGTGAGGCCAGTTAGGTGGCTACAGGGGGACAGATCGGTGATAAGGATGCCGTGCAGCTCCAGCGTGGTGAGGGCGGTCAGGCTGGTGAGAGGAGAGATGTCGGTGATTTCGGTGCCACTCAGGTCCAGCGTGGTGAGGCTGATCAGTTGGGCGATTTCGGGGGGAAGGGCTGTCAGCGCACGAGTCTTTTCTGTGGAAAGGTCAAGCCTAGTGGCGCTGCTCGCCTTGGCTGCGGCGATCAGGCGTTGGGCCTCGGCATAGGCAGCGTCGCTGGCTTCGGTCATTTTGCACCTCTGGCCACAGGATTGTCGATTGTGGACGCCGCGGCAAGTGTGATGGGCGGATTACGTGTCCGATCTGTGACCAATGGGCCCTGCCTGGTGGGGGGTGGAAGCGGGCGGTGGGTCTGGTATGAGG
>JBAXXO010000263.1:0-4555 GCA_037127855.1 Alphaproteobacteria bacterium | reverse complement strand
GCGCTGAAGGAGACGGTCATGAAATTCCAACTCGCGATCAACCTCGAACGCATCGACGACAGTCTGGATATGAAGGACGTCGCCCGGCACACGCTGGAGATGGTCCAGATGGCCGATCAGGGCGGCTTTCACATCGTCTGGTCGGCCGAGCATCACGCGCTGGAAATGACCATCGCGCCCAATCCGTTCTCGCTTCTGGCCTGGTGGGCCAACCATACCGGCCGCATCCGCCTTGGCACGGCCTGTGTGGCGGCGGCCTATTGGCACCCGATCAAGGCGGCGGGAGAGGCGGCGTTCATCGACCTCATCTCGGGCGGGCGGCTGGAGTTCGGCATCGGCTCGGGCGCTTATCAGCGCGAGTTCGACCGGATGCATCCCGGCCTGAAACAGTCGGATGCCTGGCGCTACATGCAGGAAATGCTGCCCGCGGTCCGCGCGCTCTGGGCCGGGGACTACGAACATAAGGGCGAGTTCTGGTCCTTTCCAACCTCGACCTCCTGCCCCAAACCTTTGCAAGCGGAAGTTCCCGTCTGGGTCGCCGCCCGCGCGCCCATAACCTATGACTATGCCGTCAAGCATGGCTGCAACATCATGTCCTGGCCCCTGACGCGCGAGATGTCCGAGGCCGAGCTTTACATGGCACGCCTGAACGAAGCGGTGGCGGCTAACCCGGGCAAACGGCGCCCGACCATGGCGATGATGCGCCAGACCGCCCTTTATGACCGCAAGGAAGACTGGATGGTGCCGGTGCGCGCCGCGCAGCGCGTGCTGTCGCAGTTCGAGAACCTTTTCAAGAACATGGGTGATGTCGAGAACGGCTTTCCAAAGTCGATCCCGCTGGATCAGCTTGGCAACCGCGCCGAATACGACCCCGAAATGCTGTCGCGCAACCTGATGTTCGGCACGCCGGACGAGGTGATCGCCAAGCTGAAGCTCTACGAGGCTCTGGGCGTGGACGAGTTCATCTATTACGCCAGCCTTGGCCTTGGCCATGCCGAACAGAAACGCTCGATGGAGCTGTTCTGCAAGCACGTCATCCCTGCTTTTGCCTGAAAGAGATCAATGCCCGCCGAAATCCGCCGCACCCTGCTGAACGTCCAGACCACCCATGTCGAGGGGGGCAAAAGCGTGCCTGTGCCCACCAAACTGGTGGCCTCGCTCGCCATCATCCGCAACCCGTGGTTCGGTCGCGGATGGGTCGAAGACCTGTCGCCCGAGGTTCGCGAGCTTTGCCCCGAGTTGGGCAAGCTCTTGACTGGCATGATCCTTGAAGTGACCGGCGACAAGCTGGAGGGCTTCGGCAAGGCTTCGGTCGTTGGGATGGGCGGCGAGATCGAACATGCTCAGGCCCTGACCCATTCGCTGTGGTTCGGCAATCAGTTCCGCGAGGCGGTGAACGCAAAGTCCTATCTCGCCTTCACCAACACACGCGGCGCGGCGGGTGCGTCACTGATGATCCCCTTGATGGACAAGGACGACGGCGGGCGGCGTTCGCACTATCAGACCATCCATCTGACCGTGCCCGACTCCCCGGCTGATGATGAGATCATCGTGGCGCTTGGCGCGTCGATCGGCGGGCATCCCCTGCACCGGATTGGCGACCGCTATCAGGACCTGCGCGAGATGGGCCGCGATGTCGGCAATCCGGCGGGGGTTTAGGACGTGCCCTACAGCAAATCCGGAACAGCATATGACCTGAACGGCCCGCCAGAGGCGCCGGTTCTGGTGCTGGTTCATGGCTTGGGCCTGACGCGCGGGACATGGGACGCTTTTGTTCCGCATCTGGCCCGGAACTACCGAGTGGTGACCTATGATCTGACGGGCCATGGGGAAAGTCCTCTCCCGTCCGAAAGGCCCGATCTTACTATACTGTCGGGGCAGCTTGTGCGGCTGATGGACGAGCTGTCTGTCGACCGCGCCAGCATCATCGGCTTCTCGCTGGGCGGGATGATCAACCGCCGCATAGCGATTGATCATCCGTCGCGCGTGGCGTCGCTGGTGATCCTGAACTCGCCGCATGAACGCAGCCCCGAAGCCCAACGGCTGGTCGAAGAGCGTGCGGCGCAGACCGCCGAGGGCGGTCCGGCCGCCACAATCGACAGCACATTGGAGCGGTGGTTCACACCAGAGTTCCTTACGTCCGCGCCGGACAAGGTGGCGCAAGCCCGCGCTTGGGTTCTGGCCAATGACCCCGTTACCTATGCCGCCTTCCGGCAGGTTCTGGCCACCGGGGTGATCGAATTGATCCGGCCCACGCCCGCCATCATGGTGCCCACCCTTGTTATGACTTGCGAAAATGACAGCGGCAGCACGCCGGCCATGTCAAAGGCCATTGCCTCGGAAATCGCGGGTGCCGAAACTCTGATCGTGCCGGGTCTGCAGCATCTGGGGCTGATCGAGCGGCCCGAACTTTTCACCCAGCCTATGCTCCGCTTTCTGGCGCGCAGCGAGGCCCGGCTCGAAATGACAGGAGCCAAACCATGAAGATGATGACCGGCGGACAGGCAGCGGTCAAAGCGTTGCAGACCGAGGGGGTTGCCCATGTCTTTGGCCTGATCGGCTCGGCCACGATGGAGATGTTCGACGCGCTCTACGATGCTAATGACATTGCCTTCATCGGCGTCCGGGATGAACGTACGGGCACCCATATGGCCGATGGCTATGCCCGGGCCAGTGGTCGGGCCGGGGTGATCCTTGCCGGGCAGAATGGTCCGGGGGCGACCAATCTGGTGACCGGTCTGGCGCAGGCCGCGGCGGCGTTTTCGCCCGTCGTCTCGGTTGCAGGTGCGATTTCCTCGGCGCATCTCTACCGGGACGCGTTCCAGGAGGTGGATCAGCAATCGCTGTTCAAGCCCGTCACGAAAAAGACCTGGACCGCCACCAGCGCAGACCGCGTGCCCGAGATGTTCCGCGAAGCGTTCCGCGTGGCGCTTACACCGCGCCGGGGGCCGGTGCAACTGAACCTGCCGCGTGATGTGCTGGCGGCGCAAGCCGAATTCCCGGCCTTTCAACCACCCTTTGCCTACCGTTCGCAAACCGTCCCTGCCGGAGCGCAATTGGCCATTGATCAGGCGGCGGCGCTGTTGGCCGGGGCTGCCCGCCCGGTGATCATCGCCGGTGGCGGCATCAAGAACACCGAAGGCCACGCGCAGGCCTTGGCCCTGGCCGAAGCGCTGAACTGTCCCATCGTCACCTCGCCCGGTCATGGGGATGCAATCCCCTTTGGCCATCCGCTCAATGCCGGGCAGATGGGGCCGCGCGGGAATGTCGTCGCCTCGCGGCTGGTGCGCGAGGCGGATGTGATCCTCGCCCTTGGCACCCGCATCGGCTTTAACGCCACGTTCTACACCTATGACAACATCAACCGCGATGCGAAGATCATCCATGTTGAGCTGGAACCCACCGCAATCGGCCGCCATTTCCCGGTCGAGATCGGGATCTGGGCCGACGCGCCGACCGTGGCCCTGCAATTGACCGAAAGCTTGAAGGCCTTGCAAAACCGCAAGCTGGCTGACCAATGGACCGCAGACTTCAAGGCCGAACGCAGCGCCTATCTTGCCAAGCGCGATGCCGATGCTGTGGTCCACAGCGGGCTGATCCAACCCTCGGGCCTCTTCAAGACGTTGCGGAGCGTCTTGCCGCATGACGGGGCGATCACGATGGACGCGGGCACTTTGTGCCTGCAGGCGACCGATGCGATGAACTATTGGCAGGCCAAGAGCCTGTTCACGCCGCTGGATTTCGGGCTGGTCGGCTTTTCCTTTGCCTGCGGTCTGGGGGTCAAACTGGCCATGCCAGAGCGCCCGGTGATCAGCCTGATGGGCGATGGCGGGTTCGGGATGACGGTTTCGGAACTCAGCACTGCCGTGGACCACGGCATCAATACAGTCACCATCGTAATGAACAACAAATGCTGGGGGGCGGAAAAGGCCTATCAGCGCGACTTCTTCAACGGCCGCTATATTGGTGCCGATGTCAGCAGCCCGCCCTTTGACAAGCTGGCGGAACTTTACGGCGCGGCCGGGTTCCGGGCTGATACCCTAGCAGGAGTAGCCGAGGCGGTCGAGGCGGCGCTGGTTTGCGGCAAACCGGCGGTCATCGACGTTTCAGTCGATCCATCAGCGCTTTATTCTTTCCGCCGCGACAGTTTCAAACACCGGGGGGGCTGAACCCGTGACCGACAACAAACTCTATCCGAATATCGAAGCGCAGCGCGCCACCGGCGATTGGAACCCCATGTGGGACCTCATGCTGGAGATGGACCCGGATTACCTCGAGGCTTTCCTGGGCTTTCGTGCCGTCCCGCAGCGCAACGGCCCGTTGGAACAGAAGTACAAGGAGATGATCTTCATTGCCATCAATGCGGCAACGACACATCTGCACGCGCCTGGCGTTCGCCGTCACATCCAGAACGCCTTACGGGCGGGGGCGACCCAAGCGGAAATCATGGAAGTGATCCAGCTGACCACGATCATGGGTATTCATTCGATGGCAATGGCCGCACCGATTCTGAAAGAGGAAGTGGAGAGGTTCAAAGCCGCAACGGCTTGACGAC
>JBAXXO010000262.1:0-4596 GCA_037127855.1 Alphaproteobacteria bacterium | reverse complement strand
GGCCCAAATACTCACTCTTTCTTCTTCTACAGCGCCCCCCCCCAACCTGACAGCTTGCCAGTATACCATCGCATACCATTGAATTTGATCTTCAACGGCGCTAGAACCCTGCAACCCTTGATGGAGGCTGCCATGACCCGCATCGAAACCGACAGTTTTGGACCGCTGGACGTGCCGTCCGACAAATACTGGGGGGCGCAAACGCAGCGCTCGATCCGGAATTTCCCCATCGGTTGGGAAAAGCAGCCCGTGGCGATCATCCGCGCCTTGGGGGTCATCAAAAAGGCCTGCGCCCTCGTGAATATCGATCAGGGCGACATCGACCCCGTCTTGGGTCAAACCATCGCCGCCGCCGCCACCGAGGTGATCGAGGGCCGCCTTGACGACAACTTTCCCCTTGTGGTCTGGCAGACCGGCTCCGGCACCCAGTCGAACATGAACGCAAACGAGGTCATCTCGAACCGTGCCATCGAAATGCTGGGCGGCGTGATGGGCTCGAAAAAGCCGGTCCACCCCAACGACCATGTCAATATGGGGCAAAGCTCGAACGACACTTACCCGACCGCCATGCATGTGGCCATCGGCATGATGGCCCGCGACACTTTGCTGCCAGGGCTTGAAAAGCTGCACCTCGCCCTTGTCGCCAAATCCGAGGACTTCAAGGATATCATCAAGATCGGCCGCACCCATACCCAGGACGCCACACCGCTGACGCTCGGCCAGGAATTTGGCGGTTATGCCCATCAGGTCGCACAGGGCATCCTGCGCGTGAACAAGATCCTGCCCGAGATCTATGAACTTGCCCAGGGCGGCACCGCCGTCGGCACCGGCTTGAACACCCGTGTCGGCTGGGACCAGCGCGTGGCCGCCAAGATCGCCGCGCTCTGCGGCCTGCCCTTCGTCACCGCCCCCAACAAATTCGAAGCCCTCGCCGCCCATGACGCCATGGTGATGTTTTCGGGCGCGCTGAAAACCGTCGCGGTCTCGCTGTTCAAGATCGCCAATGACATGCGGTTTCTGGGCTCTGGTCCGCGCTCGGGCCTGGGTGAACTGTCGCTGCCCGAAAACGAACCCGGCTCCTCGATCATGCCCGGCAAGGTCAACCCCACCCAGGCCGAGGCGCTGACCATGGTCTGCGCCCAGGTCATGGGCAATGACGCCACCGTGGGCTTTGCCGGCTCTCAGGGGCATTTCGAGTTGAACGTCTTCAACCCGGTCATGGCCTATAATGTGCTGCAAAGCATGCAGTTGCTGGGCGACGCGGCGGGTTCGTTCACCGACAACATGGTGGTCGGCACAAGGGCCAATCTCGACCGCATCAACAAGCTGATGACCGAAAGCCTGATGCTGGTCACGGCACTCGCGCCGACCATCGGCTATGACGCTGCCACCAAGGTCGCCAAGACCGCCCACAAGAATGGCACAACCCTGCGTCACGAAGCCATCGCGCTGGGCTATGTTGACGGCGAAACCTTTGACCGCGTGGTGCGGCCCCAAGATATGCTCGGACCCAAAGGCTAGGCCATGACCGGCATCGTCAACCTGCGCCTTGTGCGCAAACAAAAGGAACGTGCGGCAGCCCGCGCCAAGGGCAGCGCGGCCGCCGCCAAAAGCGGGCGTTCCAAAACCCTGAAATCCCTCGAAAGGGCGACCGCGGACAAGACCGCGCGTGATCTTGACAGCCACCGGCGCGACCGCCCGGCTCCGAATGAACCATAAGGTCGCCGCCGGATGACCCGCCCCGAAAAACACTCGCTGACCCTGCAGGGCCACCGCACCTCGGTCTCTCTGGAGCCAGAGTTCTGGCAGGAATTTCGCCACATCGCCCGCAAAGAAGGCACAACCTTGAATGACCTTGCGGCCCGAATCGATGACACCCGCGGCGATACCGGTCTCGCTTCGGCGATAAGGGTGTATGTCTTGCACGCCTTGCGCCCAAAAGCCTGACCTCTTGGCGCGCGATGCTGTTGCGCCCGGTCAGGTGACCCAGTTGGAACGCAACGCGCAGTCGTCAAATGACCCATTGTCATCGGGTCGGTTTTGCCGCTAGGGTTGATCCAAGCGGCGTGTTTCCGCGACAGAATTCTCTGACCTCTGCTCTGGCGCGCATATCGCGCCGAAACGGGATCAGCCGGATAGGCCGCAATGCCATGAAATTGCCCGATGAATCATCGATTTGCGGGTGTGATGTGGGTGCCGCGACGCACTCGAAAGAGAACCGCGATGACGCGCGCAGAACATCTTGTTGACGGCGAGGGCTGCCCAAAGGGCATCGCCCCGCTTTCGCGCTGCTGTGCCATCGCCCGAACAAACCGCCCTGTCACCTCCCGTCTCGCCCCACCAGGGCGCCCAGGGTCGCGGGCACGGCGCAGTGAAAGCACATGTCCAAGAAAATGCTCATCGATGCCACCCATGCCGAGGAAACGCGCGTGGTCGTGGTCGACGGAAACAAGGTTGAAGAGTTCGACTTTGAAACCCTGAACAAACGCCAGCTTGCCGGCAACATCTACCTCGCCAAGGTCACACGGGTCGAGCCTTCGCTTCAGGCCGCCTTTGTCGATTACGGCGGCAACCGTCACGGCTTTCTGGCCTTTGCTGAAATTCATCCCGATTACTACCAGATTCCTTTGGCCGACCGTAAAGCCCTGCTGGAAGAAGAGCGCGCTTACAACCGCGCCGAGGATGATGAAGACAACCGCCGCACCACGCCGCGCCCTAGGCCCGAGGCCGTAAAATCCCTCGATGAGGTTCAATCCGAACCCCGCATCGGCGGGATGGATGTCGTGGACCTAAGCGACGAAACCGACGCCGACGCCTTGAGCGGCCCATCCGGCGACCAGCCGCACGATCACCCCGACCAAGACCACCACGACCCAGACCACCACGACCAGGACCACCACGACGCCCAGCCCACCGAGGATCAGGAACCTGACGAGGCCGAGGCCCCCTTCCGCGTCATCGACCACGCCGCCGAAACCGATGACGAGATTGAATCAATCGCCGACGAAGACGTGGCCGAAGAAATCAGCCACACACGCAAACCCCGCGCCCGCCGTTACAAAATTCAGGAAGTGATCAAGGTTCGCCAGATCATGCTGATCCAGGTGGTGAAGGAAGAGCGCGGCAACAAGGGTGCGGCCCTGACGACCTATCTCAGCCTTGCCGGGCGCTATTGCGTCCTGATGCCCAACACCGCGCGCGGCGGCGGCATCAGCCGCAAGATCACCGTCGCCACCGACCGCAAGAAACTCAAGGAAATCGCGCAAGAGATCGAGGTGCCCGAAGGGGCCGGCCTGATCATCCGCACCGCAGGCGCCAAACGCACCAAGCCCGAAATCAAGCGCGATTATGAATATCTGATGCGGCTTTGGGAACAGATCCGCGAGTTGACGCTGAAATCCATCGCCCCCGCCGCGATCTACGAGGAAGGTGATCTGATCAAACGCTCGATCCGCGATCTGTACAGCCGCGAGATTGACGAAATCCTGGTCGAAGGCGATGCAGGTTTCCGCACCGCCAAGGACTTCATGCGCATGATCATGCCCAGCCATGCCAAGGTCGTGCAGCCATACAATGACAGCACGCCGCTTTTTGCCCGGTTCCAGGTCGAATCCTATCTGGGCGGCATGTTCAACCCGACGGTGCAACTGAAATCCGGCGGCTACATCGTCATCGGCATCACCGAGGCGCTGGTGGCCATCGACGTGAACTCGGGGCGCGCCACCAAGGAAGGCTCGATCGAGGACACCGCGCTGAAAACCAACCTGGAAGCGGCCGAGGAAATCGCGCGCCAGCTACGTCTGCGCGACCTTGCCGGCCTGATCGTGATCGACTTCATCGACATGGAGGAACGTCGCAACAACGCCTCGGTCGAGAAAAGGATCAAGGACAAGCTGAAAACTGACCGCGCCCGCATCCAGATCGGCCGCATCTCGGGGTTTGGGCTGCTGGAAATGTCGCGCCAGCGCCTGCGCCCCGGCATGCTGGAAAGCACGACCCAACCCTGCGCCCATTGCCACGGCACCGGCCTGATCCGGTCCGACGACAGCCTTGCCCTGCAAGTGCTGCGCGCGCTCGAGGAAGAGGGCACCCGCAAACGCTCCAAAGAGGTCCTGCTCAAGGCACCGGTCGGCATCATCAACTATCTGTTCAACCAAAAACGCGAACACCTCGCCCTGATCGAGGCGCGCTATGACCTGGCCGTCAGGCTGGAGGCTGACCCGGCCATGGTCAGCCCCGATTACACGATTGAAAAGTTCAAGACCGCCACGCGCGTTGTGCCTGTCAACTCGGCGATTTCGGGCAATGCCAGCCTGATGGGCGCTGCAGTGGACGAGGATGAAGACCTCGACATCGTCGATGACACCGATGATGTCGATCAGACCGAAGAGGTGACCGAGACGGCACCCGCCGCCACCGCAGCAACCCGCCCGGAAGGCGATGCCGGCAATGGCCCCAAGAAAAAGCGCCGCCGCCGCCGCAAGAAAAAGCCCGGCTCCGCCGTCCAGACCAATGACACCACGACCGAAGGCCAGGTCAGCGATGACGACGACGACGATATGGGCGACGGCGACGAGGACAGCGACACGGATGCAG